>JXRG01000019.1:0-39611 GCA_000831085.1 Streptococcus sp. DBCMS | reverse complement strand
AAATCCTGCTCCCGCAATTTGGCTCGGTAGCTCAGTTGGTAGAGCAATGGATTGAAGCTCCATGTGTCGGCGGTTCGATTCCGTCTCGCGCCATATTTTATTTATAACTTGGAAGGGTAGCGAAGAGGCTAAACGCGGCGGACTGTAAATCCGCTCCTTCGGGTTCGGGGGTTCGAATCCCTCCCCTTCCATTACTTTGTTACGGGCATAGTTTAAAGGTAGAACTAAGGTCTCCAAAACCTTCAGTGTGGGTTCAATTCCTACTGCCCGTGTTAATATGATTATGGCGGGTGTGGTGAAGTGGTTAACACACCAGATTGTGGCTCTGGCATGCGTGGGTTCGATCCCCATCACTCGCCTATTTTATATTATTGGGGTATAGCCAAGCGGTAAGGCAAGGGACTTTGACTCCCTCATGCGTTGGTTCGAATCCAGCTACCCCAGTTACTATTTGCCGGCGTGGCGGAATTGGCAGACGCGCTGGACTCAAAATCCAGTGTCCGCAAGGACGTGCCGGTTCGACCCCGGCCGCCGGTATAGTAATAACGACAAGGTTTTCGAACCTTGTTTTTTGATTTAGTGAAGATTTTGATATTTTTCTTTAAGTACAGATAACTGATGAATGATCTTTTTCTTCTTATTCTAGTCATTTTTAGTGTATTTTTGGTATAATATTACTTATTCACAATTTATTTTGATTATGAAAGAGTTTGGTGATTAATGTCTCGGTCTGTTGAATTACTAAAGAAACGTTACTTAAAGAATATAAAAGAGAACCCAAATTTATTTATTGGGATTGAGTTAGAATATCCTATTGTAAATTTAGAGGGTAAGGCTACAGATGGTGAAGTTGTTAAGGATCTCTTTCGGTATTTACCATCAGTACTGGGCTTTACTATCGAAAAAGTGGATGATTTTGGGAATCCAATTCAGTTACTTGATCCAGTCAGTCAAGATACAATCTTATTCGAGGTTGCTTATACTACAATTGAGTTTGCATTCGGAAAGGCCGAATCTATCCAAGAGGTAGAAGAACGCTTTAACTTCTATATGGCTACGATTCAGAATAAGTTGGGCGAAGCTAATCATGCTATTGTTGGTTGTGGTATTCATCCCAACTGGGATAAAAATGAGAATTGTTCAGTGGCTTATCCCCGCTATCAGATGTTGATGGCTTACTTGAACTTAAGTAGAAGTAAGACTAGTAGAGGTTTACATGATTTTCCTGAGTATGGTGCCTTTATCTGTGGAAGTCAGGTTCAACTAGACGTTTCAAGGTCCAACTACCTGCGTGTTATTAATGCTTTTACACAAATTGAAGCAGCTAAAGCCTTTTTATTTGCCAATTCTGAGTTTTCAGGTGCAGATTGGGATACCAAAATTTCGAGAGATATTTTTTGGGAAGAATCCATGCATGGTATCTATCCAGAGAATGTAGGTGTCAATACTAGATTATTTAAAGATGAGGATGATTTTTTTGACTATCTAAATCATTCTGCGATTTTTACTGCGGAGCGTGATGGGCAGACCTATTATTTTTATCCGATTCAGGCTAGGGACTATTTGGCTACACCTGAAATCCAAGCATTTACCCTTAATGGGGATGAGGTGTTAATTCACCCTCAGGAGGAAGATTTCCAAACTCATCGTAGTTACCAGTACCAAGACTTAACGACTCGAGGAACAGTTGAGTTTCGTAGTGTGTGTACTCAGCCGCTTGATAGGACCTTTGCTTCTGCTGCTTTTCACTTGGGCTTGTTGGTTCATTTAGACAAGCTTGAAGCTTACTTGCGAACTGCTCCATTTTTTACCACAGCTGGTCGTGATTATAAGCTTTTAAGACGACAATTTTCTAAAAAACAACTCACAGATGAAGAAGAAGCTGCGGTTCTCGAGTTTTCTGAAGATTTACTCACCCTAGCTGAGGAAGGACTGGAGAAAAGAGATAATCAAGAAATGGTTTATTTAGAGCCTTTGAAGAAAGAATTGGGATTATAATTTCTCTTATAAAGGGAGAATTTTCTGAAAAATCGTGATATAATGGAAGAGACTATAGATAAAGGATAGAGATTCATGACATTAGTTTATCAATCAACGCGTGATGCCAATAATACAGTAACTGCCAGCCAAGCTATTTTGCAAGGATTGGCGACGGATGGTGGTTTGTTTACACCGCTTTCTTATCCAAAGGTTGATTTGGACTTTGACACATTAAAGGATGCTTCTTACCAAGAAGTGGCTAAATTAGTTTTATCAGCATTTTTAGATGACTTTACGGCTGAGGAGTTGGACTACTGTATCAACAATGCCTACGATAGCAAGTTTGATACTCCAGCTATTGCGCCATTGGTGAAACTGGATGGGCAATACAACTTGGAATTGTTCCATGGTTCAACGATTGCCTTTAAAGATATGGCCTTGTCTATCTTGCCGTACTTTATGACGACAGCCGCTAAAAAGCATGGTTTGGAGAACAAGATTGTCATTTTGACAGCGACATCTGGTGATACTGGGAAAGCTGCTATGGCAGGGTTTGCCGATGTGCCTGGAACTGAGATTATCGTCTTTTATCCAAAGGATGGTGTCAGCAAGGTGCAAGAGTTGCAAATGACTACTCAGACTGGCGACAATACTCATGTTATCGCTATTGATGGAAACTTTGATGATGCGCAAACAAATGTGAAGCACATGTTCAACGATGTAGCTCTTCGTGAAAAATTGGCAGCGAACAAGTTGCAATTTTCATCAGCTAACTCTATGAACATTGGTCGTTTGGTGCCACAGATTGTCTACTATGTTTATGCTTATGCTCAGTTGGTCAAGTCTGGTGAGATTGTAGCTGGTGATAAGGTCAACTTCACAGTACCAACAGGAAACTTTGGAAATATTTTGGCTGCCTTTTATGCTAAACAAATCGGTCTTCCAGTTGGCAAATTAATCTGTGCTTCAAATGACAACAATGTTTTGACAGACTTCTTCAAGACACGTGTTTACGATAAGAAACGTGAGTTTAAGGTAACAACTAGCCCATCTATGGATATCTTGGTATCTTCAAACTTGGAGCGTTTGATTTTCCATCTTTTGGGGAATGATGCGGTTAAGACTGCTGAACTCATGAATGCCTTGAGTACACAAGGACAATATGAATTGATAGACTTTGATGCAGCGATTTTGGAACTCTTTGCAGCTGAATATGCGACTGAGGAAGAAACAGCAGCAGAAATTAAACGTGTTTATCAAACAGATGCCTATATTGAGGATCCACATACGGCGGTTGCCTCAGCTGTTTATAGAAAATACCAAGCGGCTACTAGCGATGCGACTAAGACAGTGATTGCTTCAACAGCTAGTCCTTACAAGTTCCCAGTGGTTGCAGTAGAAGCGGTAACAGGAAAAGCAGGCCTGACAGACTTTGAAGCCTTGGCTCAATTGCATGACATTTCAGGAGTGGCAGTGCCACCAGCGGTTGATGGCCTTGAAACAGCTCCGGTTCGTCATAAAACAACAGTGGCAGCTGCTGACATGCAAGCAGCGGTGGAGGCTTATCTAGGACTTTAAGACAGAGGGCGTAAACTCGGTTGGGAAACCAACTGAGTTTCTTTTCATCAGGAGGAGAGATTGTTTAAGAAAAATAAAGACATTCTTAATATTGCATTGCCAGCTATGGGTGAAAACTTTTTGCAGATGCTCATGGGAATGGTGGACAGCTACTTGGTCGCCCACTTGGGCTTGATCGCTATTTCAGGTGTTTCAGTGGCTGGCAATATTATCACGATTTACCAGGCGATTTTTATCGCTCTGGGAGCTGCTATTTCCAGTGTTATTTCAAAAAGTTTGGGGCAGAAAGATCAGTCCAAGTTGGCTTATCACGTGACAGAGGCTCTCAAGATAACCCTATTGCTGAGTGCACTTTTAGGCGCTTTATCCATCTTTGCTGGGCAAGAGATGATAGGACTTTTGGGAACTGAGCAGGAGGTGGCTGAGAGTGGTGGGCTCTACCTATCTTTGGTGGGTGGATCGATTGTTCTCTTGGGCTTGATGACCAGTCTAGGTGCCTTGATTCGTGCAACGCATAATCCGCGTCTGCCTCTCTATGTTAGTCTTTTATCCAATGCCTTGAATATTCTTTTTTCAAGTCTAGCTATTTTTGTCCTTGATATGGGGATAGCTGGTGTTGCTTGGGGGACTATCTTGTCTCGCTTAGTCGGTCTTGTGATTTTGTGGTCGCAATTAAAGCTGCCTTTTGAGAAACCGACTTTTGGTTTAGATAAGGAACTATTGACTTTGGCTTTGCCAGCGGCAGGAGAACGTCTCATGATGCGAGCTGGAGATGTAGTGATCATTGCCTTGGTCGTCTCTTTTGGGACGGAGGCAGTAGCGGGGAATGCTGTCGGAGAAGTCTTGACCCAGTTTAACTATATGCCTGCCTTTGGCGTCGCTACGGCGACGGTCATGCAGGTAGCTCGAGCAGTTGGAGAGGATAACTGGGAAAGAGTAGATGATTTGAGCAAGCAAACCTTTTGGCTTTCTCTACTTCTCATGTTGCCCTTAACTTTCAGTATCTATGCCTTAGGGACACCACTGACTCATCTCTATACGACGGACTCTATAGCAGTCGAGGCGAGTGTTTTGGTGGCACTGTTCTCTCTACTAGGTACTCCTATGACGATAGGAACAGTCATCTATACTGCAGTTTGGCAGGGTTTGGGGAATGCTCGCTTTCCCTTTTATGCAACAAGTATAGGAATGTGGTGTATCCGCATTGGAACAGGATATCTGATGGGGATTGTTCTTGGTTGGGGCTTGCCTGGTATTTGGGCTGGAACCCTTTTGGATAATGGTTTTCGATGGTTATTTCTACGCTACTGTTACCAAAGTTATATGAGCTTGAAAGGATAGGAAATGCAAAAAACAACTTTTATTTGGGATTTAGATGGAACCTTATTGGACTCTTACGAAGCGATTTTGTCAGGGATTGAGGAAACCTTTGGTCAGTTTTCTATTCCTTATGATAAGGAGAAAGTGAGAGAGTTTATCCTCAAGTATTCGGTACAGGATTTGCTAGGGCAGGTGGCAGAAGAGCGAAATCTGGATGCGGAATTGCTCAATCAGGTGCGTTCCCAGAGTTTGGCTGAGAAGAATGCCAGGTGGTTTTGATGCCAGGTGCGCGTGAAGTGTTGGCTTGGTCAGATGAAGCAGGGATTTTGCAGTTTGTTTATACCCATAAAGGAGACAATGCCTTTACTATTCTAAGAGACTTGGGTTTGGAATGTTGTTTCACAGAAATTCTAACTAATCAGAGTGGTTTTGCACGCAAGCCCAGTCCAGAAGCGGCGACATATCTGCTAGACAAATATGAGTTGGATCCTAGGGCTACCTATTATATAGGGGACCGGACTTTGGATGTGGAATTTGCCCAGAATAGCGGAATTCAAAGCATTAACTTTTTAGAGTCATCTTATGAAGGGAATCAGAGAATTCAAGTACTAGCAGATATTCCTTATATTTTTGAGGACAAGTGACGAGAAGATTGTGTCAGTTTTGTGACAGAAGGCTAACAAACTATTTCAACTAATCTAGTTTGTTACAAGGAATGGACAGTTCTGTTAAATAGGCCCGAGAGGGCTTTTTTTCTGCTTTTTTTGTGTTATGATAGACAGGTACTCATTTGAAAGGAATATGAACGAATGAAGAAAAGAATTATTTTAGCCTCAACTGTAGCCTTGTCTTTTGCTCCAGCATTGGCAACTCAAGCGGAAGAAATTGCATGGACAGCTCGTACCGTTGAGCAAATCCAAAATGATGTGACGAAAAACGAGAACAAAAACAGCTATACAGTTCAGTATGGTGATACCCTGAGCACGATTGCAGAAGCTTTGGGAGTAGATGTGACCGTTCTTGCTAATTTGAACAAAATCACCAATATGGACTTGATTTTCCCAGATACTGTCCTCACTACAACTGTCAATGAGGCAGAAGAGGTGACGGAAGTTGAAATCCAAACTCCTCAAGCAGATTCTAGTGAAGAAGTGACGACTGCGACAGCTGATTTGACGACCAACCAAGTGACAGTTGATGAACAAACAGTTCAAGTAGAAGACCTTTCTCAACCAATTGAGGAAGCTCCAACTGCAACAGAGACTGAAAAATCAACAGAAGTAGCACCAAATTCAGAAGTTTCTGAGACAGCGACAGTTGCTGAAGAGACACCTGTAGCTGAAGAAACAGCTGAAACGACTCCAGCGGAAGCAACAGTAGCAGAAACCACTGAAACCACTAGTCCAGTTGAAGAAGAAGCTCCTCAAGCAGCGACTCCAGCTACGGAAAAAACGGCAGCAACAACTCCAGCAGAAGCACCAGTAGCAGCTGAGCCAGCTACTGAAACGCCTGCTGATACAAGAGGAACAAGTGTAACAGAAGAAACAGCAGCATCAACAGTAACTTCTGACACTGCAACTTCGACTTATCAAGCAGAGCAAAGCCAAACTCCTTCAAGAACTTATTCAGCTCCAGCGGCTCCTGACTATGCAGGACTTGCTGTAGCTAAGTCTGAGAATGCAGGTCTTCAACCACAAACGGCAGCCTTTAAAGAAGAAATCGCCAACTTGTTTGGGATTACATCTTTTAGTGGCTATCGTCCTGGTGACAGTGGGGACCATGGTAAAGGTTTGGCCATCGACTTTATGGTTCCAGTGAGTTCAGCACTCGGAGATCAAATTGCAGAATATGCAGTCAAAAATATGGCTAGCCGTGGTATCAACTATATCATATGGAAACAACGTTTCTACGCTCCATACGATAGCAAATATGGACCAGCCTATACGTGGAATCCAATGCCGGATCGTGGTAGTGTGACTGAAAACCACTATGACCATGTTCACGTTTCAATGAACTGATCATTAAAATGGAAGTTGGGAACTGATTAAGTTCCCGCTTCTTTTTTGTGTGTCATTCCTTCAGGATAAAAGGAATAAATATGAGGAAGTGAGTAATATTTCAAGAGAATATAAACAGATTACTTGATTTATTTTTTGCCTTATATTATACTTGATAAGTCAATCATTGATAAATCAACTTTAAAGGAGAAAGATTTATGGTAGCAATACAAGATTTACTGTATCAACTACGGTTGGCAGATCAGTCTATGACACAACTATTTGAACGCCAATTGGGAATTAGTCTGACTCGTTATCAAATCTTATGTTCCTTAATTGATCAGTCACCGTGTAATCAAATAGCGGTTCAGGAGCGTTTGAAGATTGATCAGGCTGCCTTGACACGGCACTTTAAAATTTTGGAAAAGGAAGGTTTGGTTAATCGACATCGGAACCCTGAAAACCAGAGGGAGGTTTTGGTGGAAGTGACAGACTTTGCGAGAGAACAACTAATAACCAACTCTCCCCAACACCATATAAAGGTAAAGAGTCAGATGGAGAGTGTACTTACAAAAGGAGAGCGAGAAGAGTTCAGTCGCTTGTTAGAAAAGTTGATATCTGGCTTAGAAGAGATAGAAATTTAAGGAGAAGAATATGTCTATTTTTACAATTATTTTAGCAACTATGGTTGCTTTGGAGCATTTTTACATTTTTTATTTGGAAAGTGTGGCTACGCAATCAGACACTACTAATCGAGTCTTTAATATGGACAAGGAAGAGTTGACTCGACCCTCTGTCACCTCACTGTTTAAAAATCAAGGGATTTATAATGCTTTGATAGGTGTCTTTCTCTTGTACGGGATTTATTTTTCACAAAGTTTGGAAATTGTGACCATCTTTGTTTTATTTGTGCTTGGTGCAGCGATCTACGGTTCTCTGACAGCAGACAAGAAGATTATTCTGAAGCAAGGTGGACCCGCTATTTTGACTCTGCTGAGTATGTTACTTTTGAAATAAGAAAACCAGCGTCTTTTAGGACGCTGGTTTTTGTATGCTCTTATCCATTTCGACGTTTACGGGCTAGTAGGGCTCTGTAAAAGAAGATGTGATTGTTTTGGATATAGGGAAGGAGTGAAAAGCTAGCAATTCCAAAAGTAATCCAATTGAGGAAGTACCAAGGGAGTAGTTGTAGATCGAGGACAAAGCGCTGGAATTTGTAACCTTTCATCAAGAAACGGCTGGTTTTGAGAATTTGACTTGGTTTAGCCTGTCCTAAATCCAGAGTTTCGCAGAGGAGGAATTCTACCTGCGAATAAGCGTAATGTTGCGGGATATAGAGGGCATTTCCTACAATCATCAAGATGAGACTCGCGAAAAAGTAGAGGCCAAAGGTCATAAGGAACTGCTCTGTTTCAACGGATGAGAGGTCTAGTTTTGGAAACTCGGGATGTAGGGCGACAAATCTCCGAGCCAAGAGATTGCTATAAAAGAGGAAATAAACGCCTACTAGGTTTGGGATACTCCATAAAAAGAGGTAGAAACGTTTGAGGAGCAGAGTTAGGAAGGTTTGCGAGAAGCGCTCTGCAGCAAAGAGGGCCAGGCTTGATTTTACTGAGAGTTCTGTATCAGGATCCTTGAGGAGTCGGAGTGTCGCAAAGGCAGCACCTGCTAGAAAAATCGTGCTCACAAAAGAAACCACTAGTGGGAAGAGATAGGCTTGGAGCACTTGTGCCAGCATGCTGAAAAAGGATTGCTCTAAAACACTTTCTTGGAGACGAGCCAAGGGGTTGAGAAAGCCTGATAAGATGACCAGTATGCTAGGTAAGAGATAGACGAGAAAGAGGCGGGGATTTTCAGCCTGAAACTGCCTCGTCTGCAGACGAATGGTTTTTAAATCAATTTTTGGGTATTTCATTCTTTCATTATATCATAGTTCGTGACAGTTCCAGCTTTTTTTGATAAAATCATACAGTATGCCTTTGGGCACAAAGTATGAACTGGGACTGTCTTTCCCAGCTTCGGAGGTAGAAAATGTCAGATTCACCAATCAAATACCGTTTGATTAAGAAAGAAAAACACACGGGAGCTCGTCTGGGAGAAATCATCACTCCGCACGGCACCTTCCCGACACCTATGTTTATGCCAGTTGGGACCCAAGCCACGGTCAAGACTCAATCACCAGAGGAGTTGAAGGAGATGGGATCAGGAATTATCCTGTCTAATACTTATCATCTCTGGCTTCGTCCTGGAGATGAACTCATCGCACGCGCAGGTGGTCTCCACAAATTTATGAACTGGGACCAGCCAATCTTGACGGATAGTGGTGGTTTCCAGGTTTATTCCCTAGCTGATAGCCGAAATATCACCGAAGAAGGAGTAACCTTTAAAAACCATCTCAATGGTTCCAAGATGTTCCTATCGCCAGAAAAGGCCATCTCTATTCAGAATAATCTAGGCTCAGACATCATGATGTCCTTTGACGAATGTCCTCAGTTTTACCAACCTTATGACTACGTTAAGAAATCAATCGAACGTACCAGCCGTTGGGCTGAGCGCGGGTTGAAGGCTCATCGTCGTCCGCATGACCAAGGCTTGTTTGGAATTGTACAGGGGGCAGGATTTGAAGATTTGCGCCGCCAATCAGCGCATGATCTTGTCAGCATGGACTTCCCAGGTTACTCTATAGGTGGTTTGGCAGTAGGAGAAACCCACGAAGAGATGAATGCAGTCTTGGACTTCACAACCCAACTTCTTCCTGAAAACAAACCTCGCTATTTGATGGGTGTGGGAGCGCCAGATAGCTTGATTGATGGGGTTATTCGTGGTGTGGATATGTTTGACTGTGTCTTGCCAACTCGTATCGCTCGTAATGGGACTTGTATGACCAGCCAAGGTCGTTTGGTTGTCAAAAATGCCCAATTCGCTGAAGACTTTACGCCACTGGATCCTGAGTGTGATTGCTACACATGTAAGAACTACACACGCGCCTACCTTCGTCACTTGCTCAAGGCTGATGAAACCTTCGGTATCCGCTTGACTAGTTACCACAATCTCTACTTCTTGCTCAATCTGATGAAGCAGGTCCGCCAAGCCATCATGGATGACAATCTCTTGGAATTTCGTGAGTATTTTGTAGAAAAATATGGCTACAACAAGTCAGGGCGCAATTTCTAAAGTGTAAAAATAGAATGCCAAAATCCTAAGTTTTCTCTTAGGATTTTTCCTATTTTTTTGATAGAATAGGGAGTATAATGGAATGGAAATTAGGTGGTGTTTTGCTTCCTAATTTAATGGAGAATAGACTCGTATGCGTATTAAATGGTTTTCCTTGATTAGGATTACAGGTTTACTTTTGGTGCTTTTGTACCACTTCTTTCAAACGATCTTTCCTGGAGGATTCTTTGGGGTAGATGTCTTTTTCACTTTTTCAGGATTTTTGATCACCTCCCTCCTTTTAGAAGAATTTGGGAAGGCACATCAGATTGATTTGTTGGGCTTTTTTAAGAGACGGTTTTACCGCATCGTGCCACCTGTAGTGCTGATGGTTTTGGTGACCATGCCTTTTACTTTCTTGGTTCGTCAAGACTATGTTGCTGGAATTGGTGGCCAGATAGCTGGAGTTCTCGGTTTTATGACCAACTTCTACGAAATGTTAACAGGGGGAAGTTATGAATCCCAGTTCATTCCGCATCTCTTTGTTCACAACTGGAGCCTAGCTGTTGAGGTTCACTACTATATCCTTTGGGGCTTAGCGGTTTGGTTCTTATCGAAACGTTCAAAATCTAGTAGTCAATTGAGAGGGATGGTCTTTCTTCTTTCTGCTGGGGCTTTCATCATTAGCTTTTTCTCCATGTTTATTGGTAGTCTAATGGCTAGTTCCTATTCATCTGTCTACTTTTCAAGTTTGACCCATGTCTATCCTTTCTTTTTAGGAAGCATTTTGGCAACAGTTGTGGGGGTTCGTCAGACGAGCGATTTAGTCAAGCAGTTTGACCGGATGTGGGATCTTCGTCAAAATCTACTGGTGTTTATTGCGGGGCTTTTGGTGCTAGTGCTCTTGACTTTCTTTGTCAAGTTCACCTACCTATTTGCTTACTTATTTGGCTTCTTGCTAGCAAGTTTAGCGGCAGTGACCATGATTTTTGCTGCGCGTGTCTTGCATGAGAAAACACCTGAGATACAAGAACCTCGGATAATCACATTTTTAGCGGATACCAGCTACGCGGTTTATCTCTTCCACTGGCCTTTTTATATTATCTTTTCTCAGTTGATGAGTAATCTGCCTGCTGTTATTCTGACAATTATCTTTTCTTATTTCTTTGCTATCCTATCCTTCTATATTATTGAGCCGTTGATTGCCGGTAAATCCAATCCTTTAATACGGAAGATTAGTCGATTGCCTCATATTAAACCAATTAGTGCTGGTGCTGCTGGCATTCTTACCTTGATTGCCTTGATTATCATAGCTGTGGCTCCTCAAGTTGGAGCTTTTGAGACAGACTTGATGGTCAATGGTTTCAAACAAGCTCAGACCAATATAGGACAAACAAAGACTCTTGCTGAACAAGCTGAACTGAGTCGCCTAGGAATTTCTGAGGGAGCAAGCCTAATAGGAGATTCGGTAGCCTTGCGTGCCAATACAGCCTTACAAGAGGCACTTCCTGAAGCAAATATCAATGCCCAGGTTAGTCGAACGACTAAGCAAGCCAATGATATTATGCTCAATAACAGTCAGAACAAGGCGCTGCTAAAAACAGTTGTCATTGCAACGGGAGTCAACAATCCTGAAGGTTATAAGAATGATTTGGACAGTATCGTGAACAATCTACCGAAAGGACACCATCTGATACTGGTTACACCTTATGAGGGAGACAAGAGCAAGGACACTTACACATCAGTGGAGCAGTATGCGGCTTATGCACGGGAATTAGCTGAAAAGAATCCTTACGTGAGCATCGCTGACTGGAATAAGGTTGCTAAGGAACACCCTGAAATTTGGGCTGGAACCGACCAAGTCCACTTTGGAAATGATAGCAACATGATTGAAGAAGGTGCTAAACTTTACGCAGAAACGATTGCAGCTGCTGTTAAGGCTGCTCAAGAACTACCTGTGAAATCAAAATAAAATCAAAGAGTTGGAGAAATCCAGCTCTTTTAAAATTTCCACGAAAAATAGGTCTATACCATTTACAAATGAAAAAGAAAGGTTTATAATGTAATTGACATAATAAATTCTAGAATCAATCTATCAAGGAGGTTATCATTATGCCTAATTATATTAAAGCGGATCAGTTTTTCTACCCACACGGAGTTCGTCGTGGCGGTTACTTGGAACTTGTGGATGGCAAGTTTGGCAAACATGTAGAACAGATTCCTGAAGGAGCGGAGGTGATTGACTATACCGGTTATAGCATTGCCCCAGGACTTGTGGATACCCATATTCATGGATTTGGCGGTGTGGATGTCATGGACAATAACATCGAAGGAACCCTTCATACTATGAGTGAAGGATTGCTTAGCACGGGTGTTACCAGCTTCTTGCCAACGACGTTGACTTCCTCTTACGAGCAGTTGCTTGCAGTAACAGAAAATATCGGTGCTCGTTACCAGGAAGCAAGTGGAGCCAAGATTCGTGGGATCTATTTTGAAGGGCCTTATTTCACAGAGAAATACAAGGGAGCCCAAAACCCTGCCTATATGAAAGACCCTCGTATGGATGAGTTTCGTGCTTGGCAAAAAGCAGCCAATGGCCTGCTCAATAAAATCGCCCTTGCGCCAGAACGCGAAGGTGTAGAAGACTTTGTTCGTACAGTTACGGGTGAAGGAGTGACCGTTGCTCTTGGACACTCCAATGCGACTTTTGATGAAGCTAAAAAGGCAGTAGATGCTGGAGCAAGCGTTTGGGTACATGCCTACAACGGAATGCGTGGGTTGACTCACCGTGAGCTCGGTATGGTGGGAGCCATGTATGAATTGCCACATACTTACGCAGAATTGATTTGTGACGGTCACCATGTGGATCCAAAGGCCTGTGATATTTTGCTCAAGCAAAAAGGAACTGAAAATATCGCCCTTATCACAGACTGTATGACAGCGGGTGGCTTGGAAGACGGCGACTACATGTTGGGAGAATTCCCGGTAGTAGTTGCTAATGGAACTGCTCGCCTCAAATCGACAGGAAATTTGGCAGGTTCTATCCTCAAACTCAAAGATGGTTTGAAGAATGTGGTCGAATGGGGCATTGCGAATCCGCATGAAGCAGTCATGATGGCCAGTCTCAACCCAGCAAAATCTGTTCACATCGATGATGTCTGTGGCCAAATCCGTGAAGGCTACGACGCTGACTTTATCGTACTAGATAAAGATTTGGAATTGGTAGCAACCTACCTAGATGGTGTGAAACGTTATCAAGCCTAAGATAGAAAGCAGAAGTTAGAGACTAGCTTCTGCTTTTTTATTTTAAAGACTGTTTTCCCAGCCTCTTTTGTGTTGTTTAAGAAAATTAGATGGTGGTTTATCTAACTATATGTTTCAGATTCTTAAATTGATTGGTGAATTTTATGTAATCAAATCAGATTTGATAGTGATTGAAACTAAAAGTGATGATTTTAAACAATAATTTTTAAATGAACCTATTTTTTTGCTCAGTTTTGAGTGTTGTGACACACTAGATATCAATCTTTTTCAGATAACAAAAATCTAGATAGATGGCAATAAAATATTTTATTAAAAGTAATAGAAATCCTTGACAAAGCCATTTCGGGGGGGGGTATAATAGATAGTTGTATGATAAATATACTCAAAAATCGGATTATGGCTATAGGGGAATATTAAACCAATATGAATAGATATAATAGGGAAGAATTGCTTTATATGTTTGGGTATTGTTTTCAAGTTTTAAAAACAGTATCGGATTTGGACAAGGCCATTTCGGCTGAACAAAATAAAGCCTATGATAGTATTATGGGTAAATATTATAGAATTAAAAAAGTACTTAACATAATTATTATCAGTTTTATTTTGATAGTAAATATATTCGGACCCATTATATATAGAGAACCTATAACTTCGTTAATTATTTTACAAATACCTCTATCTTATGGCTTCTTTCAATTGCTGTTTTTTCCTATTTTTGCTATTATAAAAGCATTTTATAAGCATTCTGCCAATAAGGAATTTTCAAATGCTTATGATAATGATGCTTCTAACAAATATCGTCAAAAAGGTGTAGAACTGTCGAGAGATAAGCAGTTCCTTGACTATAAAGAAGAAATTCCAGAAGATTATTTTAATATGGATGATTTATATCTCTTATATAGTTATCTAGAAACTTATAGAGCTGATAACTTTAAAGAAGCAGCTAATTTACTGGCGGAAGAAAAACACCGTGAAAGAGTGGAATACAATCAAGAAGTGATGCAAAGTAGTTTATCTACTATCCAAGATAATGTTCGCTATCAATCTGTAATTCAGACAATTCAATTATTAGAGACAAGGACTCATCATAGGATTATAGAAAACAGATAATGAGAGAATTATAAAACTGAACTTTGTTTCTCTTTGGAGAACAGGTTATAATGTGGAATTGAATCATTTTGAATTTTATACTAGGAGAATATATGCAAAAGAAAGATATTTTATTAGGTGCTAGTTTAACTTCTGTTCTTGTCGGTGCTGGTGTTGTTAATACAACTGTTCAAGCAGACGAGCTTACACAACCTAGAACATCAGCAGCCGTACAAAAAGCACCAGTGACTGGTCAAGATTTGACTAAGGCTCAAGAAGTCGCTAAATCTGCACAATCGACAGTCGACCAAAAGACAGTTGATGTGAAAGTCGCTTTGGACCAAACAACTGCGACAACCAGTCAAGACCCTAAACAAATCCAAACTGAATTGGATGACGTTAACAGTCAAGTGACTGCCAAATCTGCGCAAATTGCCACTACAAGCACTCGTATCGATGCTAAACAGCAAGAAGTGGATAACTACAAACCAGTTATCAAAACGATTGATTTGAATCCATCTGAACGTAATGCAGTAGTTCATAACAATCTCATGGACTACGAACACAACCGTAACAATACACCAAAAGACGCATCAGGTAACCCAGCAATGGAACCTGTAAACTTCCAAGGTGTTAAGATTGTTGAAATTGAAGCTACCAAAGAAATGTTAGACTTCCAAAAAGTACTTGAAGACTACCGTAAAGAACCATATGACACCGCAACTCATACGATTAAGAAACGCCCAGTATTCCGCTATAAAGTGGACAACCGTGGATTATCTCAAGCATTTGTGAAATTGCTTAATGAATTGCGTGAAGCAAATGGTGTTGCAGGTAACATGCAAGTGGACGACGCTTACTTGGATTACGCTCAACAGCGTGCTAATGAAATGCAACGCAACAATGTCTTGAGTCACAAGACATCATTGACTGCCCCAAGTAACAAGAACGAAAAAGGTCTCGAAAATGTTATTGCTGGGTATGGTGATGCCACATCGTCTGAAGATGGATACATCAACTTTGACCGTATCGTGACAAACGAAACATTAGCTTACGATATGTTGTTGAACTGGTATGATGACTACACAAACGTAACAGGTGCCAATCATGGACACCGCCGCGCTCTCCTAACCCCTATGGGTGGCAAAATGGGTCTAGCCCTTGCTAACATCATGGGTTCTAACGATACATCACGTTATGCAGCATTTGAGAACAATGCGCACACAGGTAGCACTTATTCGACTGATGAAGATGGTACAACTTATCTAGAAGAAGAAAGTGAATCTAGCAAGAAGTTTTGGGATAACTACAATAACTTCAAGGATGATGCACTCAATCCAACCTTCTATGGTCGTAAAATGAAATTCATCGCAGACCATCACTATGTATTTGTGACTCATAAACAAGAAGGTGATAATAGTGCTCTAGTAAGTGCTCTTAACGATTTAAAAGCCCTCAAAGCTCGTCAAGAAGGTGAACGCAATACCTTTGTCACACGTCAAACAGACTTGACTAATCAATTGGTAGCAGCCACACGCAGTCAAGAACAACGTGCTGCAGCTATCACAAACGCAACGAGCGAATTGAACAAGGCAACTGCAACTCTTGCAACTGCTAAGTTGGCTGCCAAAGCGACTGCGGCAACTCTTGAAGAAAAGAGAACCGCTGCTGAGCGCGCCACAAATTACGTCAAACATTTGACTGAACGTGTATCGGCTGTTCAAAATGAAATCGATACAGCAATTGCGACTCGTGACAAGGCAGCTCGTTTACAAGGTCAATTGAGTAATTTGACTGCTAAATTGGTCAAGGCTGAAGAAGACAAGGCGACTGCTGACAAGCGTGTCACAGACGCCAAAGTAGCACTTGCACAAGCTCGAAAAGCACTTTCTGATGCCAAATCAGATGTTCAACGTTTGACTGACATTCTTGCAATTGACAAAGCTCTTTCAGTTTACCAAGATACAACAGGTGTAGTTTCCGCTGTTACTCGTGAAACACCTGGCGTTGGAGAACTTCCAACATTTAATCTAAATACTGAATTGAACGGTTACAAAGTAACTCAAAATGAAGATGGTCTTGAGGCAACTACAACTACTGCGCCTATTGCAGAAGAGCTTCCAACATTTGATTTGGATGGTGAGTTGAATGGTTACAAAGTGACTACTAATGTAGATGGTATCGGTGCAATTCCGATTACCGCACCAACTCTAGATGAACTCCCAACCTTTGATTTGAATGCCTACAAGACAAGTCAAAAACATGCTGGTGCTAGACCGAATGACACGCCCTCTCAAACATTATCTACGTTTAGTAGAAAAGATGCGACTAAACAGGAGTTGCCAAATACTGGTAGTTATTCTCGAGTGGAACGTCAGATAGCTCTCGGTGGATATACTATTTTGGGATTAATTTTAGGATTTACAATTCAACGTAAACGTGAACGCTAAAAGGGATAAAATTTGTCATTTTTATAAGGTTGTTTTAAGAGCCTGAGAACTATTTTGTCTCAGGCTCTTTTTATCCGAAAATTAAGAAATGAGCATATTTCTTTCCTTGTTTAGCGAAATTAGTTATAATATACGGTACAAAGGAATGAATGAATATGTATCGTGTTATAGAAATGTACGGAGATTTTGAACCTTGGTGGTTCTTAGAAGGTTGGGAAGAAGATATTGTAGCAAGTAAGAAATTTGACCAGTATTATGATGCTCTAAAATATTATAAATCACGCTGGTTTGAGCTGGAAAAGAGGAATCCACTTTATAAGAGTCGGAGTGATTTGATGACTATCTTTTGGGATCCTGCTGATAAACGCTGGTGTGATGAGTGTGATGAGTATTTGCAACAGTACCATTCTTTGGCACTTTTACAGGATGAGCAAGTCATTCCCGATGAAAAGCTACGTCCAGGCTACGAAAAACAAACAGGTCAAGAAAAGCACCGTTCTTGCCGCATGAAATGGAGATAAAAAAGTAACTTTTTAAGTTGCTTTTTTTATTTTTTTGCGAATAGTTAGATAAGGAGGGCGGTATGGTACAAGAAATTGCACAGAAAATTATTGCTACTGCGAAAGAAAAGAAGGCTCAGGATATCTATTTTATCCCCAAGGAAAAGTCCTATGAGCTTCACATGCGGGTTGGAGACGAACGGTGTCTAGTTGACTCCTATGAGTTTGATGTTTTAGCTGCTGTGATTAGTCATTTTAAGTTTGTAGCGGGTATGAACGTAGGAGAGAAGAGGCGTAGTCAGCTGGGGTCTTGTGACTATCAGCATGGGGAGAAGGTGTCTTCTCTGCGTTTGTCTACCGTAGGAGATTATCGGGGATATGAGAGTTTGGTCATTCGTTTGTTGCACGATGAGGAGCAGGAACTGCATTTTTGGTTTCAGGATATGAACGAACTGGGCGAGCAGTACAGGCAACGGGGCCTCTATCTCTTTGCAGGTCCAGTCGGCAGTGGCAAGACGACCTTGATGCACGAATTAGCCAAGTCCCTCTTTAAGGGACAACAAGTTATGTCTATTGAAGATCCTGTCGAGATCAAGCAGGAAGACATGCTCCAATTGCAATTGAATGAGGCGATTGGCTTGACCTATGAAAATCTCATCAAACTGTCTCTCCGACATCGTCCGGATCTCCTGATTATCGGTGAAATTCGGGATAGCGAGACGGCGCGTGCAGTAGTTAGAGCCAGTTTGACAGGGGCGACAGTCTTTTCAACCATTCATGCCAAGAGTATCCGAGGTGTTTATGAACGCCTTCTGGAGTTGGGTGTGACGGAGGAGGAACTAGCAGTTGTCCTGCAAGGCGTCTGCTACCAGAGATTAATCGGGGGAGGAGGAATCGTTGACTTTGCAAACAAAGACTATCAAGAACACCAGCCAACTAGCTGGAATGAACAGATTGACCAGCTTCTTAAAGATGGACATATCACAAGTCTTCAGGCTGAAACGGAAAAAATTAGCTACAGCTAAGCAGAAGAAAATCATCACCCTGTTTAACAACCTCTTTTCCAGTGGCTTTCATTTGGTGGAAATTATTTCTTTTTTGGGCAGAAGTGCCCTGCTGGAAAAGGACTATGTGGCCCAGATGCACCAAGGCTTGTCTCAGGGGAAATCCTTTTCAGAGATGATGGACAGCTTGGGTTTTTCAAGTGCTATTGTGACCCAATTATCTCTAGCTGAAGTACATGGAAATCTTCACCTGAGTTTGGGAAAGATAGAAGAATATCTGGATAATTTGGCCAAGGTCAAGAAAAAGTTAATCGAAGTGGCGACTTATCCCCTGATTTTGCTGGGATTTCTCCTGCTAATCATGTTGGGGCTCAGGAATTATTTGCTCCCCCAACTGGACAGTAGCAATATCGCCACTCAAATCATCGGCAATCTGCCACAAATATTTCTGGGACTAGTGTTGGTTTGCTCTCTATCTTTACTTTTAGCCCTCACTTTTTACAAAAGAAGTTCCAAGATGCGGGTCTTCTCGATGTTAGCGCGGATTCCCTTTCTAGGAATCTTTGTCCAGACCTATCTGACAGCCTATTACGCGCGTGAATGGGGCAATATGATTTCACAGGGGATGGAGCTGATGCAGATTTTTCAGATCATGCAGGAACAAGGCTCCCAGCTCTTTAAAGAAATCGGTCAAGATCTGGCTAAAGCCCTGCAAAATGGCCGCGAATTTTCTCAAACCATAGCGAGATATCCATTCTTTAAGAAGGAGTTGAGTCTCATCATCGAGTATGGAGAAGTCAAGTCCAAGCTGGGGAGTGAGTTGGAAATCTATGCTGAGAAAACTTGGGAAGCCTTTTTTACCCGAGTCAACCGCACCATGAACTTAGTACAGCCACTGGTTTTTATCTTTGTGGCTCTGATTATTGTTTTACTTTATGCGGCAATGCTCATGCCCATGTATCAAAATATGGAGGTAAATTTTTAAAATGAAAAAACTCATGATAAAACTAAAAAAAGCCAAGGCACAAGCCTTCACTCTGGTAGAAATGTTAGTCGTCTTGCTCATCATCAGTGTTCTTCTCTTGCTCTTTGTACCCAATTTGACCAAGCAAAAGGATGCCGTTGATGACAAAGGAAAAACTGCTGTTGTCAAGGTTGTGGAAAGCCAGGCAGAACTTTATCGTTTAGATAAAAATGATGATGCTAGCCTCAGCAAATTACAAGCGGACGGACGTATCACAGCAGAGCAAGCCAAAGCTTATAAAGACTACCATGCAAAACAAAAAACAAGTCAAACTGTTGCAGATTAAGGCCTTTACTATGCTGGAAAGTCTCCTTGTTTTGGGACTTGTGAGTATCCTTGCCTTGGGCTTGTCCGGCTCAGTTCAGTCCAGTTTTGCGGCGGTGGAGGAGCAGATTTTCTTTATGGAGTTTGAAGAACTCTACCGTGAAACTCAAAAACGCAGTGTAGCTAGTCAACAAAAGACAAGTTTGAGCATAGACGGACAGACCATTAGTAACGGCAGTCAAAAGTTGACAGTTCCTAAAGGAATTCAGTCACCATCAGGACAAAGCATTATATTTGACCGAGCCGGGGGGAACTCGTCCCTGGCTAAGGTTGAATTTCAGACCAGCAAAGGAGCGATTCGCTATCAATTATATCTAGGAAATGGAAAAATTAAACGTATTAAGGAAACAAAAAATTAAGGCAGTAATCTTACTAGAAGCAGTAGTAGCTTTGGCTGTGTTTGCCAGCATTGCGACCCTTCTTTTGGGACAAATCCAGAAAAATAGGCAGGAAGAGGTAGAAATCTTGCAAAAGGAAGAAGTCTTGCGTGTGGCGAAGATGACTCTGCAAACAGGGCAAAATCAGGTAAACATAAATGGAGTGGAGATTCAGGTATTTGCTAGTGAAAAAGGATTGGAGGTCTACCATGGTTCAGAGAAATTGCTCGATCTTAAAGAGCAGTAAGGTAAGAGCTTTTACTCTTTTAGAATCTCTGCTTGCCCTTATCGTCATTAGCGGAGGTTTGCTCCTCTTTCAGGCTATGAGTCAGCTCCTCATTTCAGAAGTTCGTTACCAGCAGCAAAGCGAGCAAAAGGAGTGGCTCTTGTTTGTGGATCAACTGGAGGCAGAGTTAGAGCGTTCGCAGTTTGAAAAGGTGGAAGGCAATCGCCTTTACATGAAACAGGATGGTAAGGATATCTCTATAGGGAAGTCTAAATCGGATGATTTTCGAAAAACGGATACCAGCGGACGGGGCTACCAACCTATGGTTTATGGACTCAAATCAGCTCAAATTACAGAGGAAAATCAGCTGGTTCGCTTTCGTTTCCAATTTCAAAAGGGCTTAGAAAGGGAATTCATCTATCATGTGGAAAAAACAAAAAGTTAAGGCAGGCGTTCTTTTATATGCAGTCACCATGGCAGCCATTTTTAGCCTTTTGTTGCAGTTTTATTTAAATCGGCAAGTAGCCCATCACAAAGACTTTGCCCTAAACAAAGAAAAGTTGGCAGCTTTTGCCATGGCCAAGCGAAGTAAAGATAAGGTTGAACAAGAAAGTGGGGAACGAGTCTTCAACTTAGGAAAAGTCACGTATCAAAATACGAAAACAGGTTTTGCAACAAGTGTTCGTATGAATAAGAGCAACTATGAATTTCTCTTTCCTCCGATGAAAACCCAAGAAAAGAAAATAGCTAAAAAGGAAGAGGTAGCGACTGATTCAAGCAATCAAGCAGGGAAGAAAAAATCAGAAGAAAAGCCTGAAAAGAAAGCCAATTCCTAGGCAATTCAACTTCTTTGTGTTACACTAAAAGCATGAAACACGATTTTAATCACAAAGCAGAAACCTTTGATTCGCCCAAAAATATCTTTCTTGCAAATTTGGTTTGTCATGCAATTGAAAAACAGATTGATTTTCTATCAGACAAGGAAATACTGGATTTTGGTGGTGGAACGGGTCTATTAGCCTTGCCCCTAGCCAAGCAGGCCAAGTCGGTTACCCTTGTAGATATCTCGGAGAAAATGCTGGAGCAAGCCCGTTTGAAAGCAGAGCAACAAGACATCAAGAATATCCAGTTTTTGGAGCAGAATTTACTGGCAAATCCCTTGGAACAACAATTTGACCTAATTGTAGTCAGTCGGGTTCTTCATCATATGCCTGATCTAGATGCGACTCTTGCCATGTTTCACCATCATCTTAGGGAGAATGGACAGGTCCTCATTGCTGATTTTGTCAAGACAGATACCAACCACCACGGATTTGAATTGGCTGAACTGGAAAACAAGCTAGCCCAGTTTGGTTTTTCGAGCATTGACAGTCAGATTCTTTACAGTGCTGAAGGTCTTTTCCTAGGAAATTACGCAGAGCTCTTTTTAACTGTAGCCCAAAAATCACTCGCTCACTAAAGCAGTGATTTTTTCTCTTCAGATGGAAAAAATAGGGGAATTTTGATAAGATAGGAATATGGATTTTGAAAAAATAGAACAAGCTTATACGTATTTACTAGAGAATGTCCAAGTCATCCAAAGTGATTTGGCGACCAACTTTTATGATGCCTTGGTAGAGCAAAATAGTATCTACCTAGATGGCGAGACCGAGCTGGAGCAGGTCAAGGAGAACAATCAAGCCCTTAAGCGCTTAGCGCTTCGCAAGGAAGAGTGGCTCAAGACCTACCAGTTTCTCTTGATGAAGGCAGGACAAACGGAGCCTTTACAGGCCAATCACCAGTTTACACCGGATGCCATTGCCCTCCTCTTGGTACTTATTGTGGAAGAGTTGCTGGATCAAGAGGAAATTAGCATCCTCGAAATAGGTTCGGGTATGGGGCTTCTGGGCGCGACTTGCTTGACTTCTCTTGCTAAAAAAGTGGATTACTTGGGAATCGAAGTGGATGACTTGCTGATTGATTTGGCAGCCAGTATGGCAGATGTGATTGGTTTGCAGGCTGGTTTTGTTCAAGGAGACGCTGTTCGTCCGCAAATGCTTAAAGAAAGCGACGTGGTCATCAGCGATTTGCCTGTTGGCTATTACCCAGACGATGCCATCGCTTCGCGCTATCAAGTGTCTTCTAGTCAAGAGCATACCTATGCCCATCATTTGCTGATGGAACAAGGCCTCAAGTACCTTAAGTCAGATGGCTATGCTATTTTTCTAGCTCCGAGTGATTTATTGACCAGTCCTCAAAGTGATTTGTTAAAAGGGTGGCTCAAAGACGAAGTGAGTCTGGCTGCTATCATCGCTCTGCCAGAGGATATTTTCTCAACTGCAAGTCAAGCTAAAAGTATTTTTGTCTTACAGAAGAAAAGAGACAAGGAAATAGAACCCTTTGTCTACCCTCTTACTAGCTTGCAGGATCCGTCAGTTTTGTTGACCTTTAAAGAAAATTTTCAAAATTGGAGCAAAGGTACTGAAATATAAAAGAGATTTTGTTATAATAGATGAAAACGCTTAAAAAGAGGTATCATCTTATGACAAAAACAATTGCAATCAATGCAGGAAGCTCAAGCTTGAAATGGCAACTTTATCAAATGCCTGAAGAGAAAGTTTTGGCTAAAGGCTTGATTGAACGTATTGGATTGAAAGATTCAATTTCAACAGTAAAATTTGACGGTCGTTCGGAGCAACAAATTCTTGATATTGAAGACCATACACAAGCCGTTAAAATTTTATTGGATGACTTGATTCGTTTTGACATCATTAAAGGGTACGATGAGATTACAGGTGTCGGACACCGCGTCGTTGCAGGTGGTGAATATTTCAAGGAATCAACAGTTGTTGAGGGAGATGTGTTAGAAAAAGTTGAGGAACTGGGACTCTTGGCTCCTCTTCACAATCCAGCTAACGCAGCTGGAATCCGCGCATTTAAGGAATTGCTTCCAGATATTACCAGTGTTGTCGTATTTGATACCTCATTCCACACAACCATGCCAGAAAAGGCTTATCGCTATCCTCTACCAACTAAATACTACACAGACAACAAGGTTCGTAAATATGGTGCCCACGGGACAAGCCACCAGTTTGTCGCAGGAGAAGCAGCGAAACTTTTGGGTCGTCCTCTAGAAGACTTGAAATTGATTACCTGCCATATTGGTAACGGGGCTTCTATCACAGCTGTTAAGGGTGGGAAGTCTGTAGATACTTCTATGGGATTCACACCACTTGGCGGTGTGATGATGGGAACTCGTACAGGAGATATTGACCCTGCTATCATCCCTTATCTCATGCAATATACAGAGGATTTTAATACCCCAGAAGATATTAGTCGCGTTCTTAATCGTGAATCAGGCTCATGGGAGTTTCTGGTCAGTCAAGCGATATGCGTGATGTGATTGCTGCTATGGAAGCAGGAGACCATGATGCGACTTTGGCTTATGAAATGTATGTTGATCGTATCCAAAAACATATCGGCCAGTACCTTGCAGTCCTAAATGGAGCAGATGCGATTATCTTCACAGCAGGGATTGGTGAAAATGCAGCTTTGGTTCGTGAGGATGTCATTTCAGGTATCTCTTGGTTTGGTTGTGATGTGGATCCAGAAAAGAACGTCTTTGGCGTAACGGGAGACATCTCAACTGATGCAGCGAAAATCCGTGTCTTGGTTATTCCAACAGATGAAGAATTGGTGATTGCACGCGATGTTGAGCGCTTGAAAAAATAAGTAAATAAACGTAAAATTAGATTGTGAAAAGAAGTTGGGAAAGAGATTTTCCAGCTTTTTTTATGTAGAAAATGTCTAAAACCTTGCTGTTATTGGCTTTTTCAAAAAATATGGTATAATAGTAGTAATTTAATAGATGGAGTTGAGTTTTGAAGAAAAGCTTTCGTGTAAAAAGAGAGAAAGATTTTAAGGCGATTTTCAAGGACGGAACAAGTTTTGCCAATCGAAAATTTGTTGTCTACCAATTGGAAAACCAGCAAAACCATTTTCGAGTAGGACTGTCCGTCAGCAAAAAGCTGGGGAATGCAGTTACCAGAAATCAAATTAAAAGACGAATCCGACACATTCTACAAAGTGTAAAAGGGAGTTTAGTGGAGCATGTTGATTTTGTTGTGATTGCCCGAAAAGGGGTGGAAACCTTGGAATATGCAGAGATGGAGAAAAACCTACTCCACGTATTAAAGTTATCAAAGATTTACCAGGAAGGAAATGGGAGTGAAAAAGAAACTACAGTTGACTAGTTTGCTGGGTTTGTCCTTAGTTATCATGACAGCCTGTGCAACAAATGGTGCAGCTAGCGATATAACAGCAGACTCGACAGACTTTTGGAGCAAATTCGTCTATTTTTTTGCTGAAATTATCCGCTTTTTGTCCTTTGACATTAGTATCGGAGTGGGGATTATCCTCTTCACAATCTTGATCCGGACGATTTTATTGCCGGTCTTTCAGACACAGATGGTTGCCTCTAGAAAAATGCAAGAGGCTCAACCGCGCATCAAGGCTTTGCGAGAGCAATATCCGGGTCGTGATATGGAAAGTAGAACCAAGCTAGACCAGGAGATGCGCAAGGTTTATAAAGAGTTAGGGATTAAGCATTCATCCTCTCTCTGGCCAATTTTAATACAAATGCCTGTCCTCTTGGCGCTCTTTCAAGCCTTGAGTCGAGTAGACTTTTTGAAAACAGGACACTTTTTATGGATTAATTTGGGAGGAGTAGATACAAGTTTTGTCCTTCCGATTTTGGCGGCAGTCTTTACCTTCTTGAGTAGCTGGTTATCGAATAAAGCTTTGTCTGAAAAAAGTGGAGCTACGACAGGGATGATGTACGGGATGCCTGTATTGATCTTTGTTTTTGCCATCTCTGCCCCAAGTGGTGTAGCCTTGTACTGGGCTGTATCCAATGCTTACCAAGTTCTGCAAACCTACTTCTTGAACAATCCTTTCAAGATTATTGCTGAAAGAGAAGCAGTGGCGCAAGCAGAAAAAGATTTAGAAGGCAAGAAGAGAAGAGCCTTGAAAAAAGCACAGAAAAAGAAAAAATAAGGAGGAATCTGCTAATGGTATTATTTACAGGTTCAACGGTTGAAGAAGCAATCCAAAAAGGATTGAAAGAATTAGACATTCCAAGAATGAAGGCCCACATCAAGGTCGTTTCGAAAGAGAAAAAAGGATTCTTAGGCTTGTTTGGTAAGAAGCCAGCTCAAGTTGATATCGAAGCGATTAGTGAAACGACAGTTATCAAAGCCAATCAGCAGGCCATTAAAGGGGTTCCAAAAGAAGTTAATGAAAAAAATGAACCCGTGAAAACAGTAAGTGAAGCAACTGTTGATTTGGGGCATGTAGTAGAAGCGATTAAGAAGATTGAAGAAGAAGGTCAAGGTGTCTCTGAAGAGGTCAAGGCTGAAATCTTGAAAAATGAAAAGCACGCCAGCACGATTTTGGAAGAAACAGGCCATATTTCAATTTTAAATGATTTGGAACCAGAGGATACTGCCGAGGAAGTGGAATCTGCTCCAGAAAAAGAAACTGAAACGCAGGAAGCAACAAGCCAATCTTTAGAAGATTTAGGCTTGAAAGTAGAACCAAGTTATGACATCGAACAAGTGGCAACTGAAGTAGCTAACTACGTTCAAACCATTGTAGATGATATGGATGTTGAAGGGACGATTTCAAGTGACTACAATCGCCGCACCATCAATCTTCAAATTGACACGAATGAACCAGGTCGTATTATCGGTTATCATGGTAAAGTTTTGAAGGCCTTGCAACTATTGGCTCAAAATTATCTTTATAACCGCTATTCAAGAACCTTCTACATCACAATCAATGTCAATGATTACGTTGAGCACCGTGCAGAAGTCTTGCAAACCTACGCTCAAAAATTGGCGACTCGCGTTTTAGAAGAAGGACGTAGCCAACAAACGGATCCAATGTCAAATAGCGAACGCAAGATTATCCATCGCATTATTTCACGCATGGATGGCGTGACGAGTTACTCTGAAGGTGACGAGCCAAATCGCTATGTTGTCGTAGATGCAGAATAAGCAAAGTAAAATCAGGTTCATCCTGATTTTTTGCTAGGAAAGGAAAGATTCAGATATGCTGAAAGCAGTTAGAGAATACCTATCATTTGCAGGAGTCCAGTACCGTAATCCTGATAAAGCTGGCGATGAAAGAGAAAAGATGTTGGCCTTGCGGCAAAAAGGTCAAGAAGCTCGGAAGTCTTTTACAGAACTGACCAAAACCTTTCAAGCAAGTCATCCAGAATGGCAACTCCAACAGACTAGTCAGTGGATGAACCAAGCGCAGCGTTTGCGACCGCATTTCTGGGTCTATCTACAGAGAGACGGACAAGTGACAGAACCTATGATGGCTCTTCGTTTGTATGGAACACCTGCTGACTTTGGGATTTCTTTGGAAGTCAGTTTCATCGAGCGCAAGAAAGACGAACAGACCTTAGACAAACAAGCCAAGGTTTTAGATCTTCCAGTGGTAGAAGGAATTTATTATCTAGTCTACTCAAATGGGGAAAGTCATAAGGTGGAGGCTACTGAGGAGAATCGTCGTACTTTACGCGAGAAGGTGAGAAGTCAGGAAGTTCGTAAAGTCTTAGTCAAGTCAGATGTTTCCCTCATTGAGAATCAGTCAGTAGAAGCGATATTGGAGAAGCTAGAAGAGGCTTATGCGCGCTTGCTTCCGTACTATGAAGTGACGAGGGGATAGACAAATCAAATGTGTTAGATGAACGCAAATTGTTTTATTGCTATTCTATGCATTTTTTCATATAATAGTAAAATAGGATGTGTGATTCATTAATCACCTCAAAGAGAAAGGAAATTCTATGTCAAATCTATCTGTTAATGCAATTCGTTTTCTAGGTATTGACGCCATCAACAAAGCAAACTCAGGTCACCCAGGGGTGGTTATGGGGGCTGCTCCAATGGCCTATAGCTCTTTACAAAGCAACTTCGCATCAATCCAGCACAACCAAACTGGATCAACCGCGACCGTTTTATTCTTTCAGCAGGTCACGGCTCTATGCTTCTTTATGCCCTTCTTCACCTTTCTGGTTTTGAAGATGTTAGTATGGATGAAGTCAAGAACTTCCGCCAATGGGGTTCAAAAACACCAGGTCACCCAGAATTTGGCCATACTGCAGGGGTTGACGCTACAACTGGTCCTCTAGGACAAGGGATTTCTACTGCTACTGGTTTTGCCCAAGCAGAACGTTTCCTTGCAGCCAAGTATAACCGCGAAGGCTTCAATATCTTTGACCACTATACTTATGTGATCTGTGGCGACGGAGATTTAATGGAAGGTGTTTCAAGCGAGGCAGCTTCATACGCAGGTTTGCAAAAACTCGACAAGTTGGTTGTTCTTTATGATTCAAATGACATTAACTTGGATGGTGAGACAAAAGATTCCTTCACAGAAAGTGTTCGTGACCGTTACAATGCCTACGGTTGGCACACAGCCTTGGTTGAAGATGGGACAGACTTGGAAGCAATCCATGCTGCTATTGAAACAGCTAAAGCTTCAGGAAAACCATCTTTGATTGAAGTGAAGACTGTTATTGGATACGGTTCTCCAAACAAACAAGGAACTAATGCTGTACACGGTGCTCCTCTTGGAGCAGATGAAACTGCGGCTACTCGCCAAGCTCTCGGTTGGGACTATGAACCATTTGAAATCCCAGCTGAAGTTTACGCTGATTTCAAAGAAAATGTTGCAGATCGTGGCGTATCAGCTTATCAAGCTTGGACTAAATTAGTTGCTGAC
Source organism: Streptococcus sp. DBCMS (assembly GCA_000831085.1). GTDB lineage: Bacteria > Bacillota > Bacilli > Lactobacillales > Streptococcaceae > Streptococcus. Next base: position 11,555 of record JXRG01000019.1, on the reverse strand, counting down.
TATAAAGAGGCTCATCCAGAACTGGCTGCAGAAGTAGAAGCCATTATCGACGGCCGTGACCCAGTTGAGGTGACTCCGACAGACTTCCCAGCCTTAGAAAATGGTTTCTCTCAAGCAACTCGTAATTCAAGTCAAGATGCTTTGAATGTTGTCGCTGCCAAGTTACCAACTTTCTTAGGTGGATCAGCTGACCTTGCTCACTCAAACATGACTTATATCAAAACGGACGGACTTCAAGACGATGCTAATCGCTTGAATCGCAATATTCAGTTTGGTGTTCGTGAATTTGCAATGGGAACGATCTTGAATGGGATGGCCCTTCACGGTGGACTTCGTGTATACGGAGGTACTTTCTTCGTCTTCTCTGACTATGTGAAAGCAGCTGTCCGTTTGTCAGCCTTACAAGGACTTCCTGTGACTTATGTCTTCACCCATGACTCTATTGCGGTTGGTGAAGATGGTCCAACTCACGAACCAGTTGAACACCTAGCAGGTCTTCGTGCTATGCCAAATCTCAATGTTTTCCGCCCAGCAGATGCGCGTGAAACTCAAGCAGCTTGGTACCTTGCAGTGACAAGCGAAAAAACACCAACTGCCCTTGTTTTGACACGCCAAAACTTGACTGTTGAAGAGGGAACAGACTTTGATAAAGTTGCGAAAGGTGCCTATGTTGTCTATGAAAATGCAGCTGACTTTGACACGATCTTGATTGCAACAGGTTCAGAGGTGAATTTGGCTGTCGCAGCTGCCAAAGAATTGGCTAGTCAAGGTGCAAAAGTCCGCGTAGTCAGCATGCCATCTACAGATGTCTTTGACGCACAAGATGCAGCTTACAAGGAAGAAATCCTTCCAAATGCAGTCCGCCGTCGTGTTGCAGTCGAAATGGGTGCAACTCAAAACTGGTACAAATATGTTGGTCTTGATGGTGCAGTTCTCGGTATTGATACCTTTGGAGCATCTGCCCCAGCACCAAAAGTATTGGCAGAGTACGGATTTACAGTTGAAAATCTAGTCAAAGTCGTTCAAAACTTGAAATAATCACAAAAATCAGAGTGAAAACTCTGATTTTTTATAACCATAAAAACAAGGCACAATCTTGTAAAAGTAGCTGAAATTTGATATAGTAGTCCTATGTAAAATACAAAGGAGAAAATACTATGGAAAATATTAGTCCAAATTTAACATTTGTGATCATGCTTGTAGGTATGTTTGCCTTGATGTTCTTTATGCAACGTTCTCAAAAGAAACAAGCACAAAAGCGTATGGAAAGCTTGAACAAGCTTCAAAAAGGATATGAAGTCATTACAATTGGTGGGCTTTACGGAACAGTGGATGAAGTAGATACTGAGAAAGGTACAATCGTACTGGATGTAGATGGCGTTTATTTGACTTTTGAATTGGCTGCTATTAAGACCGTTTTGCCACTCAAAGAAGCTGTGACACCAGAAGGAACAGTTGTTGACGAAGGCGGAGCAATCGAAGAATAAAACGGGACCTGTCACTCCCGTTTTTCTATGAGACAAGAGGAAAAGGGATGAAAAAAATAGTATTTGTTTGCTTAGGAAATATTTGCCGAAGTCCCATGGCAGAGTTTGTGATGAAGTCCATGACGAGCGATTACCACATCGAGAGTCGTGCAACGTCATCATGGGAACATGGCAATCCGATTCATAAGGGGACACAAGGAATTTTCCAGCAGTATCAGATCCCGTATGACAAAGACAAAACATCGCTTCAGATTGGCAGAGAAGACTTTGAATCGTTTGATTACATTATCGGTATGGATGCTTCAAACGTTTCAGATCTGCGTCACATGTGTCCTCAGGAACAAGAGCACAAGATTTATGCTTTTGCATCTGAAAGTGTTCCAGATCCATGGTACACAGGAGATTTTGAGGAAACCTATGCGCGCATCACAAGTGGATGCCAAAGCTGGTTAGACCGTTTAGAAAATGAGAGTAACAATGGAAAAGCTTAAACAATTTTATGAAAAGGGTAGAGTTTACCTAACTCGTCCTAGGTTAGAGCTCATTGCAGTAGTTGTAATGGTACTCTGTGCTCTTTCGGTATTTCTGCTAAATATGCCTAAAAAGGGTGTCTTGACACTTGATGGTGGAGCTCTTGTTTATGATGGCACCTTGGTACGAGGGAAAATGAATGGCCAAGGAACCCTGACCTTTGAAAACGGAGACCAATATACAGGTGATTTCAATAATGGAGCCTTTAATGGAAAAGGGACTTTCCAATCAAAAGATGGCTGGAAATACGAAGGTGATTTTGTAAATGGTCAGGCTGAAGGTCAAGGGAAGTTGACGACAGAGCAAGAAGTTGTTTATGAAGGGACCTTTAAACAAGGCGTTTTTCAGCAAAAACAGTAGTCTCCAAGTTAGGAGACTATTTTTCAAAACCGGAAAGAAAACGCTTTCTGCGCTTGGGTTCGATAAATAACTATCAACTAGAAAAACTTTGTGAAATAAAAAAATTTTCTCCATAATTTCACAATCGTCCAGACAAAACTCTATTATATAGCTATATTGAGAAAAAAATCACAATCTCAGAAAAATTCTTTGTGAAATACTTATGAAACTGTTTACAAAGCATAAAAAAAGAGTTATAATAAATTTGTGAAAAAATTAACAAAGGATAACATCCTTAAAGGCTATGGAGGATAATATGGCTGATAAAAAAACAGTAACCCCAGAGGAAAAACAACTTGCTGCTGAAAAGCATGTCGATGGTCTCGTGAAAAAAGCCTTGGTTGCGCTTGATGAAATGCGCAAGTTGAACCAAGAGCAAGTTGACTATATCGTGGCAAAAGCTTCGGTTGCAGCACTTGACGCGCACGGTATCCTTGCACAACACGCAGTTGAAGAAACTGGTCGTGGAGTATTTGAAGACAAGGCGACAAAAAACCTATTTGCCTGCGAACACGTAGTGAACAATATGCGTGGAGTTAAAACAGTTGGAGTTATTGAAGATGATCCAATTACAGGTTTGACAAAGATTGCGGAGCCTGTAGGGGTAATCTGTGGTGTCACTCCGACAACAAACCCAACTTCAACAGCGATTTTCAAATCACTCATTGCTTTGAAAACACGTAACCCAATCGTTTTTGCCTTCCACCCATCAGCTCAAGAATCATCAGCTCACGCAGCACAAATCGTTCGTGATGCAGCCATCGCAGCTGGCGCACCTGAAAACTGTGTTCAATGGATTACAAAGCCATCTATGGAAGCAACTGGAGCGCTAATGAACCACGAAGGTGTTGCAACTATTCTTGCAACTGGTGGGAACGCTATGGTTAAAGCTGCATACTCATGTGGAAAACCAGCTCTTGGGGTAGGTGCCGGAAACGTTCCTGCCTATGTAGAAAAATCTGCTGACCTTCGTCAAGCTGCTCATGACATCGTTATGTCTAAATCATTTGATAATGGGATGGTCTGTGCATCAGAACAAGCCGTTATCATTGATAAAGAAGTGTATGACGAATTTGTAGAAGAATTCAAATCATATCACACTTACTTTGTAAACAAGAAAGAAAAAGCACTTCTTGAAGAATTCTGTTTCGGTGTGAAAGCAAACAGCAAAAACTGTGCTGGTGCTAAACTAAATGCAAACATTGTTGGTAAACCAGCAGCATGGATTGCAGAACAAGCAGGATTCAGCGTTCCAGAAGGAACAAACATCTTGGCTGCAGAATGTGCAGAAGTAGGACCGAAAGAACCGTTGACTCGTGAAAAATTGTCACCAGTTATTGCTGTCCTAAAAGCTGAAGACACAGAAGACGGTCTTACAAAAGCTCGCCAAATGGTTGAGTTTAACGGACTTGGTCACTCAGCAGCTATCCATACAAAAGACGAAGCTCTTGCTAAACGCTTTGGTACAGAAATCAAAGCAATGCGTATTATCTGGAACTCTCCATCTACTTTCGGTGGTATCGGTGACGTATACAATGCCTTCATTCCATCATTGACACTTGGATGTGGTTCATATGGACACAACTCAGTCGGTGATAACGTGAGTGCAATCAACCTTCTAAACATCAAGAAAGTAGGGAAACGTAGAAATAATATGCAGTGGTTTAAAGTTCCTTCAAAAATTTACTTCGAACGCAATTCTATCCAATACCTTCAAACATGTGAAGATATTGAACGCGTTATGATTGTTACAGACAAATCGATCGAAAAACTTGGCTTTGTTCAACGTGTTATTGATCAATTGAACGCACGTAGCAACCGTGTAACTATCCAAGTCTTCTCAGATGTTGAACCAGATCCAGACATCACAACTGTAGAACGTGGTGCTGAAGTGATGAAAGCATTTGAACCAGATACAATCATCGCTCTTGGTGGTGGTTCTCCAATGGACGCGGCCAAAGTAATGTGGCTCTTCTACGAACAACCACAAATCGACTTCCGTGACTTGGTTCAAAAATTCATGGACATCCGTAAACGTGCCTTCCGCTTCCCATCACTTGGTAAGAAAGCGAAGTACATCGGTATCCCAACAACTTCAGGTACAGGTTCAGAAGTAACACCATTTGCCGTTATCTCTGATAAGAAAAACAACCGCAAATACCCATTGGCTGACTACTCGTTGACACCAACTATTGCCATTGTTGACCCTGCTTTGGTTGAATCAGTTCCAGACTTCATCGCTGCTGATACAGGTATGGACGTCTTGACTCACGCGACTGAAGCCTACACTTCAAACTTTGCTAACGACTACACAGACGGTATTGCGCTTCAAACAATCAAACTTGTCTTTGAATGGTTGGAAAAATCTGTTAAGACAGCTGACCCAGAAGCACGTGAAAAAATGCATAATGCGTCTACAATGGCTGGTATGGCCTTCGCCAATGCCTTCCTTGGTATGAGCCACTCAATGGCCCACAAGATCGGTGGTGTTCACCATACTGTTCACGGACGTACAAACGCTATCTTGCTTCCATACGTTATCCGTTACAACGGAACTCGTCCATCTAAGACTACTACATGGCCTAAATACAACTACTGGAAAGCTGATGAGAAATTCCAAGACATCGCGAAAATGCTTGGCTTGCCTCACTCAACTCCAGAAGAAGCAGTTGAAGCATACGCTAAAGCTGTTTACGAACTTGGTGTTGCAGTAGGTATCAAGATGAACTTCAAGGATCAAGGAATTGATGAAAAAGCTTGGAAAGACAGCTTGCATGAAATTGCCTTGCTTGCTTATGAAGACCAATGTTCACCTGCTAACCCTCGCTTGCCAATGGTAGCTGACATGGAAGAAATCATGGCAGATGCTTACTATGGTTATGCAGAACGTCCAGGACGTCGTAAATAATCGTTTATCAGCCTAGAGACAGGAGTTATCCTGTCTCTTTTTTGTAAACTCTGAAAGAGTTGAAATTGTAGTTTCGCCTTGATAATGAAGAGAATATGCAGATATTATAAAAGATTCTAGAGATATGCTTTGGAAATAAAAGAATGGATGAATAAAAAGGGGGAGAAAAAGTAGAAAAGCAGGAGAGAAAATCAACGCCCGTACTTGCAATTAAACTCAAATAGTTATATAATAGGTTTGTTGAAAGGTGATTTGTAGTGATTCAAGTTACTCTTTTCACAATAAAATTTTCATGATTTTCATAAGGAGGAAATCACTAATGGTAGTTAAAGTTGGTATTAACGGTTTCGGACGTATCGGTCGTCTTGCTTTCCGCCGTATCCAAAACGTAGAAGGTGTTGAAGTTACTCGCATCAACGACCTTACAGATCCAGTTATGCTTGCACACTTGTTGAAATACGACACAACTCAAGGTCGTTTCGACGGTACTGTAGAAGTTAAAGAAGGTGGATTCGAAGTTAACGGTAAATTCGTTAAAGTTTCTGCTGAACGTGATCCAGAACAAATCGACTGGGCTACTGACGGTGTAGAAATCGTTCTTGAAGCAACTGGTTTCTTCGCTAAGAAAGATGCAGCTGAAAAACACCTTAAAGGTGGAGCTAAGAAAGTTGTTATCACTGCTCCTGGTGGAAACGATGTTAAAACAATCGTATTCAACACTAACCACGACGTTCTTGACGGTACTGAAACAGTTATCTCAGGTGCTTCATGTACTACAAACTGCTTGGCTCCAATGGCTAAAGCTCTTCAAGACAACTTCGGTGTTGTAGAAGGATTGATGACTACTATCCACGCTTACACTGGTGACCAAATGATCCTTGACGGACCACACCGTGGTGGTGACCTTCGCCGTGCTCGCGCTGGTGCTGCAAACATCGTTCCTAACTCAACTGGTGCTGCTAAAGCTATCGGTCTTGTAATCCCAGAATTGAACGGTAAACTTGACGGATCTGCACAACGTGTTCCAACTCCAACTGGATCAGTTACTGAATTGGTAGCAGTTCTTGAAAAGAACGTTACTGTTGATGAAGTGAACGCAGCTATGAAAGCAGCTTCAAACGAATCATACGGTTACACAGAAGATCCAATCGTATCTTCAGATATCGTAGGTATGTCTTACGGTTCATTGTTTGACGCAACTCAAACTAAAGTTCTTGACGTTGACGGTAAACAATTGGTTAAAGTTGTATCATGGTACGACAACGAAATGTCATACACTGCACAACTTGTACGTACTCTTGAATACTTTGCAAAAATCGCTAAATAATTCTTGAGTCGATAAAAGCAAGGCCTTCTGGTCTTGCTTTTTTGTATAGAAAAATGGATGATAGTGTCATCCATTTTGTTTTAATTCTGTTTCGAAAGTATCCGAGAGGGCAGTAAAACTCAATTTTTCTAAGGTGAGTGGATGAGTAAAGGAAAGTCGGAAGGCATGGAGCATGAGCCTGCTTACTTTTGATCTAGAGTTATAGAGAGGATCGCCCAGAATAGGGTGTTTATGGTGAGAGAGGTGAACACGGATTTGATGCGTTCGACCGGTCTTTAGTTTGCAACGAACGAGGGTAGTCTGATTTGGAAATTGCTTTAGTCGGCTTACATGTGTTTCAGCATATTGTCCATTTTTTGCATCAACTATTCTTTTTCTACGATCGTGACGATCACGACCAATTTTATCTCGAAAGACAAGTTCTTTACTCTCTACTCGCCCTTCTATAAGTGCCCAGTATTCCCTAGAAATCTCTTTTTTCTCCAGTAAGCGATTGAGAATAGGCAGGATAAAAGGATTTTTGGCAAAGAGAATCAAACCACTAGTTTCCATGTCCAGACGATGAACGACATAACAGGTTTGGCCAACGTAGGCAGAGACGTGATTGAGAAGGGCAATTTCACTAGGTTGATTTCCGTGAGTTTTCATTCCCTCTGGCTTGTTGACGATAATGAGATGTTGGTCTTGATAAACCTCTTGAACGAGGTCTGGATTGCCCCAAAGGATTTCTTTTTTGGGATAATCTTCCTCGTCAAAAGTCAACTGGCAAATGTCACCTGGTTTGACCATCTCGTTCCAGTGAACTTGTTTGTGATTAATTAAGATGTTCTTCTTTATTCTCAAAAAATGGCGGATTTTTCTAGGGATGAGGAGTTGTTCCTCTAGAAATTGTTTGACCGTCATTTGAGGCAAGGATTCGGGTAATGTAAATGTGAATTGCATACAGATATTGTAACAAAAAAAGCCCTATTTGGATAGGGAGTAGCTAAATTCTTGAGTTCCTATGGTGAAGATGATAAAATAAACGCATGAAATTAGATAAATTATTTGAGAAGTTTCTTTCTCTCTTTAAAAAAGAAACGAATGAATCAGCAGAGTCTGATTCGACTAGCATGCATCGTTCACGGAGCGATAGAAAAAAATTAGGCCATGTAGGTCCGATTCGGAAATTCTGGCGTCGTTATCATCTGACAAAAATCGTCATCATTTTAGGGTTAAGTGCAGGTTTGATAGTAGGAACCTACCTATTTGCGATAGCCAAGTCTACCAATGTCAATGATTTGCAAAATGCCTTGAAAACGCGAACTCTGATTTTTGACCGCGAAGAAAAAGAGGCAGGAGCCCTGTCGGGTCAAAAGGGAACCTATGTTGAACTGACAGATATCAGTAAAGACTTGCAAAATGCTGTCGTCGCGACAGAGGACCGTTCCTTTTATAAAAATGATGGAATTAACTACGGTCGTTTCTTTCTAGCTATCCTTACAGCAGGTCGTTCTGGAGGGGGATCCACCATCACTCAACAGTTGGCAAAAAATGCTTATCTTTCTCAGGATCAGACCGTTGAACGGAAGGCCAAGGAGTTTTTCCTTGCCTTAGAGTTGACCAAGAAATACAGCAAGGAGCAAATCCTTACTATGTACCTCAATAACGCCTACTTTGGAAATGGGGTATGGGGTGTTGAAGATGCAAGTAAGAAATATTTCGGTGTATCGGCTTCACAACTAACGCTTGATCAGGCGGCCACTCTAGCAGGGATGCTCAAGGGACCAGAATTGTATAATCCATTAAATTCTGTTGAAACTTCGACCAACCGTAGGGATACTGTTTTGCAAAATATGGTTGCAGCGGGCTATATTGATAAAAAGCAAGAGACCGAAGCGGCTGGAGTAGATATGGCTTCTCAACTGCAAGATAAGTATGAAGGCAAAGTTTCGGATTATCGTTACCCGTCCTATTTTGATGCAGTTGTCAACGAAGCGGTTTCCAAGTACAATATCACAGAAGAAGAGATTGTTAACAACGGCTATCGAATCTACACAGAGCTTGACCAAAACTACCAAGCAAACATGCAGGTTATTTATGAAAACACTTCGCTATTTCCAACAGCAGAAGACGGAACGCATGCCGAATCAGGTAGTGTCGCTCTAGAACCCAAGACTGGTGGAGTGCGTGGAGTTGTTGGTCGTGTAGCTGGTGATGATAAATCAGGTTTCCGTAATTTCAACTATGCCACTCAGTCTAAGCGTAGCCCAGGCTCAACCATTAAACCTTTAGTCGTTTATACACCCGCAGTAGAAGCAGGATGGGCCTTGAACAAGCAACTGGATAATCATACGATGCAGTACAACAGTTATCAAGTAGACAACTATGCAGGTATTAAGACATCTCCAGAAGTACCTATGTATCAGGCCTTGGCGGAATCACTCAACCTGCCAGCTGTTGCGACTGTAAATGAATTAGGTATTGACAAAGCTTTTGACGCTGGGGAGAGATTTGGTTTGAATATGGAAAAAGTTGACCGAGTTCTTGGAGTTGCTCTTGGTGGAGGTGTGGAGACGAATCCTCTCCAGATGGCGCAAGCCTATGCAGCCTTTGCCAATGGAGGTCTAATGCCTGAAGCACATTTCATCACTCGTATTGAAAATGCCAGCGGACAGGTCATCAAGAGTCATAAAAACTCCCAAAAACGAGTGATTGATAAGTCGGTAGCTGATAAAATGACCAGCATGATGCTAGGAACATTTACCAATGGTACGGGAATTAGTTCGTCACCAGCGGATTACGTTATGGCTGGTAAAACAGGTACGACTGAAGCTGTTTTCAATCCAGAATATACCAGTGACCAGTGGGTGATTGGTTATACTCCAGATGTTGTAATTAGCCACTGGCTCGGCTTCCCAACAACAGATGAGAATCATTATCTAGCAGGTTCGACCTCAAATGGAGCAGCCCATGTCTTTAGAAGTATGGCTAATACCATTTTGCCATATACTCCAGGTAGTACTTTTACAGTTGAGAATGCTTATAAACAAAATGGGATTGAACCAGAAAATACGAAAAAGCAAACCGTTGAAAATGAGACAAACCAGTCTGAGGATCCGATAGGAGATATTCGTAGTCGTGCACAAAATCTTGTAGATGAAGCAGGCAGGGCGATTTCAGAAGCTAAAATAAAAGAAAAAGCTCAGACAATATGGGACTCAATCCTTAATCTATTTCGTTAAGAGGCTTGTCAAAGCCTAGGTTTCTTGTTATAATAGATAAGATGGAGGCGTTATGGCACTAAAAAAAGCAAGCCTAGCTTGTGCAGTTTGTGGTTCAAGGAATTACTCAATCAAAATTAGTGGGAACCCCAAGCCAACACGACTAGAAGTAAATAAATTTTGTAAACATTGTGGAAAATATACGACACATAGAGAAACGAGATAGGAGAGAACGATGGGTTTTATTAAGGATATTTTTAAACTTCTTAAAGAAACAACTTGGCCAACTCGCAAAGAAAGCTGGAGAGATTTTCGCTCTATTATGGAATACACAGCCTTCTTTGTGGTCATCATTTACATTTTTGACCAGTTGATTGTATCAGGTTTGATTCGATTTATTAACATTTTTTAGAAGAAAAGCGGAGAACTTCTGCTAACTTTCTTCTATTATGAAAGGAAATATCATGGATAGTTTTGACAAGGGATGGTTTGTTCTACAAACTTATTCTGGCTATGAAAATAAGGTAAAAGAAAATCTATTGCAACGTGCGCAAACATATAACATGTTGGATAATATTCTTCGCGTTGAGATTCCAACACAAACCGTGCAAGTTGAGAAAAATGGAAAGAAAAAGGAAATTGAAGAGAATCGCTTTCCAGGTTATGTCCTTGTAGAAATGGTCATGACCGATGAAGCATGGTTCGTCGTTCGAAACACACCTAACGTAACAGGATTCGTCGGCTCACACGGTAACAGATCAAAACCAACTCCACTTTTGGAACAAGAAATCCGTGATATTCTGGTTTCAATGGGACAAACTGTTCAAGAGTTCGATATTGATGTTGAAGTTGGCCAGACAGTCCGCATCATTGATGGCGCTTTTGCAGACTACACAGGGAAAATCACTGAAATTGATAACAACAAAGTGAAGATGATTATCTCTATGTTTGGTAATGATACGATTGCAGAAGTGAATCTCAATCAAATTGCAGAATTATAACCCCAGAGAGGCTTTGCCTCTATTTTTATGTGCTGTTGAGGGAGGAAGAAGTATAAAACAGAGGAAGTAGACCAATGGACTCGCGCATTTTGCTAAACTAAATGCAGAAAGGAGAGGTCTATGAATCTAAAAGACTTATATGAAGAAAGCAAGGGAATCGTCCATAAGTGTCGCAAAGATTATCATTTGCATCTGTGGGAGAAAGAGGACTGGGATCAGGAAGGCATGTTATGTCTGTATGAGCTGGTGAGTCGCAATCCAGAGTTACTAGAGGGCGAGCGCCATCGACTTTATGTCTGCTTTAAAACAAAGTTTAGAAATCGTATCCTAGATTACATCCGTAAACAGGAAAGCCACAAGCGCCGTTTTGACAAAGAACCCTATGAAGAGGTGAGTGAGATTAGCCATCGTCTAGGAGAAAAAGGACTCAGGCTGGACGATTATTATCTCTTTCACGAACTTCTAAAGAATTACAAATTAAAGCAGAGTATGGAAAAACAAGAATTAATAGACCGTCTCATGGGAGGGGAAGTCTTTAGAGGACGTAAAGCTCTCCTGAGAGAACTTTCCCCTATCTTTTCAGAATTTCGATAAAGAGGTAAAAAAGTCCTTGACAAAGGCGGAAAAGTAGGTATAATAGAAAGAGTTGAAAAGCTCAGGTCCGTTGGTCAAGGGGTTAAGACACCGCCTTTTCACGGC
>JXRG01000018.1:0-46958 GCA_000831085.1 Streptococcus sp. DBCMS | reverse complement strand
GTTCATACCAAGTTTTTGAACTTGGGCGCGTAGCTCAGGTGGTTAGAGCGCACGCCTGATAAGCGTGAGGTCGGTGGTTCGAGTCCACTCGTGCCCATTAATAGGAGAATTACTCAAGAGGCTGAAGAGGACGGTTTGCTAAATCGTTAGGTCGGGTAACCGGCGCGGGGGTTCGAATCCCCCATTCTCCGTATGTTAAGAGAGCTTTTAGGCTCTTTTTTTGTATGTAAATCCCCCTTCTAAATCGTTAAAAGGGGGATTTGTTTATTACCAATTTGTTAGTGATATTTCTCCGCTATTTAGCCAGATAGTATGTTTGTTTGGAAGTTCGACTTGTAGTTGACCAGATTCTGAGATTTCTTTTGCAAGTCCTTTTTTAAATTTTCCATCTAGCTGGAAGGTAACTTCTTTTCCAAGAACTATTGATCTTTCTTTATAGATATAAAGTAGCTCATCTGGATCCGTATTGTAGAAACAATTCCATATTTCGCTGATGAGCTCATTACGACTAATGGGTGCAGGTGGCATAAATAGGCTACCTGCTTTTTCTTTTAATTCTTCTGGAAAGTCTTCTATAGAAAAATTTATACCAAGTCCGATAATGACATCTGTAACCAAGCCTGTCTCAACTGATGTCATTGCTTCGGTGAGGATACCTGCTATCTTTTTATTTTTTAAGTAGATGTCATTTACCCATTTGATTTCGACTTCTATCATAGTTAGATTTTTAATGGCTTTGTAGACTGCTGCGGCAACAAGGAGTGTATAGGATGGAAGTTTTTCATAGGGAAGATTGGGTTGAATATGCAGAGACATATAGATCCCACCCTGATCTGGGGAATAGTAGGGACGCTGAAAGCGGCCACGACCTGCTGTTTGACAGGTTGAAAGATAGAGTGTATTTCCTTTGTTTCCAGCTTCGATCCCTTCTTTTGCATCTGTTTGTGTTGATTTGGTCTCAGGTTTGTAGCGAATGGTTAAGTTGGTTTTCTCCTGAATCAAATCAGGCAATATCAGATCGCCTTGAATAAGCTTGTATCCTCTATTTTTGATACTGTCAATTTCTAGGCCTTCTTGTTGAAGACGTTGGATCGCTTTCCATATGGATGTACGGCTTAAATTCAGTTCTTCTCCGATTTTTTCTCCGCTGACATAGTCGTTTTCTCTGGTTAGTATTTGGTAAACTAGTTGGTGTGATTTCATTGATTTTCCTTTTTAACTGTCGTTCAATAGTAGTTATTTTCAACTTTATTATATTCTACCATAGCTTTTCCTTTTTTAGAAGTTTCCTTCTTTTTCTCTAGAAACTACTGGACTGGAATGTCTTTGAATATAACAGAGTATACTTTGATACTTCCGTAAAAGTTTTTTCTTTTTGATAGCGTGTTCATTGTTCCCAAATGACGGAAAAAATGGTAGAATATAAAGATAGTTTAGCATTTATCTTCTGGAGAAATCCAGAACAGAAAGGATCCGTTTTGAAATCAATTGGATTACTGGATAAGATAAGAGGGCTTTCGAAAAAAGATTTCTTTTTGTATTTGATGATCATAAGTATCTTTTTACCTTTTTATTTGTTCTTAGCGCTCTTTGCTTTATATTTGATAGGTTTACTTGTTACTGGGGAGATGAAGGGAATTATCAAAGGATTGGCCAAACATCCTGTACTTCTCTTTTTTATTGCCTACAGTAGTATCATCTCCATCGTCGCCAAGAACTGGCTTGGATTGGTTGCATCTTTACTGATGTTTCTCTTCCTCATTTTCTTTAGTTATTACCAGAAACGTCTGACACATGCTTTCTTTCGACTGATACTGCAGACAATCTTGTTTGGTAGTGTGCTCTCTGCTGTTTTTGCTACTTTGGAGCATTTCCAAATTGTAAAGAAATTTAACTATGCCTTTCTTTCGCCCAATATGCAAGTGTGGCACCAGAACCGTGCAGAGGTCACCTTCTTTAATCCTAACTACTATGGGATTATCTGTTGCTTCTGTATCATGATTGCCTTTTATCTCTTTACAACGACGAAGTTAAGATGGTTGAAAGTTTTTTGTGTGCTAGCAGGTTTTGTAAATCTATTTGGTTTGAATTTTACGCAAAATAGAACAGCCTTTCCTGCCATTATCGCTGGGGCCATCATTTATCTCTTTACAACCATTAAAAACTGGCGCGCCTTCTGGCTCAGTATTGGTGTTTTCGGGATTGGCCTTTGTTTCCTCTTCTCAAGCGATTTGGGTGTCCGTATGGGAACGCTTGATTCTTCAATGGAGGAGCGTGTTTCAATCTGGAATGCCGGTATGACTTTGTTTAAGCAAAATCCGATTTGGGGTGAAGGTCCATTGACCTATATGAATTCTTATCCTAGAATCCATGCTCCTTATCACGAACACGCGCATAGTCTTTACATCGATACTATTTTAAGTTATGGTTTAATTGGAACCATTCTCCTATCCATTTCTTCGGTTATCCCGGTTCACATGATGATGGATATGAGTCAGGAGTCGGGCAAACGACCAATTATCGGTCTTTATCTCTCCTTCCTTACAGTAGTCGCTATGCATGGCATCTTTGACTTGGCTCTCTTCTGGATTCAGTCAGGATTCATCTTCTTGCTAGTTATGTGCAGTCTACCACTGGAACATCGAACACTGGTTTCCGAAATGACAGATTAAGTTAATAAATAGTGAAGATCTTCTACTTTAGGTAGGAGGTCTTTTTTTGTTTGGTGGAAATTATTTCTAAGTCGAAATAATTGACAGATAAAACAACAGGTGTTACAATAAAAACAATTCGATATAGAAATAAATTGGAGAAGTCATGAAAGATAGTCATTTGGTAGCCCATCATATTCGTTTGTTGAATGGGCGGATTTTTCAAAAGTTACTGAGTCAGGATCCTGAGGCTCTTTATCGGAGTGAACAGGGAAAGATTTTAGCGATTTTATGGAAGAGTGAAACGGGTTGCGCTACGGCGACAGATATTGCGCTGGCGACTGGTCTCACCAACAATACGCTCACAACCATGATTAAGAAACTTGAGGAGCAAAATCTGGTCATCATTAGCCCATGTGGAACAGATAAGCGAAAGAAATATGTCAAGTTGACAGAGCAAGGTTGGTCCCAGAAAGAAGTTGGCAATCGTGTCAGTAAAAAATTGGATGCTATTTTTTATAAAGGTTTCTCTGAGGAAGAAATTCGCCAGTTTGAAGCCTTTCAAGAAAGAATTTTGGCTAATCTGAAAGAGAAGGGAAATGAGGTTTAGAATGGGTTAAATTAGTTATTAAAAGTTTGGTAACTTGACAAACCGAGGAAAATTTTAAATTGAGGACAAAGAATGATTGAATACAAAAATGTAGCGCTACGCTACACAGAAAAAGATGTTTTGAGAGATGTCAATTTACGGATTGAGAATGGGGAGTTCATGGTTTTAGTTGGTCCATCTGGGTCCGGTAAGACGACCATGATTAAGATGATTAACCGTCTTTTGGAACCCACTGATGGAAATATTTACATGGATGGCAAGCGCATCAAAGACTATGATGAGCGTGAACTTCGTCTTTCTACTGGTTATGTTTTACAGGCCATTGCTCTGTTTCCCAATCTAACGGTTTCGGAAAATATCGCCCTCATTCCTGAGATGAAGGGCTGGAGCAAGGAAGAAATTGCTCAGAAAACAGAAGAGCTCTTGGCAAAAGTTGGCTTGCCAGTAGCTGAGTATGGGCATCGATTTCCAAGTGCATTATCTGGTGGAGAACAGCAACGGGTTGGTATTGTCCGTGCCATGATTGGTCAGCCTAAGATCCTCCTCATGGATGAGCCCTTTTCAGCTCTAGATGCAATTTCGAGAAAACAGTTGCAGGTTCTGACGAAAGAATTGCATAAAGAGTTTGGAATGACAACGATTTTTGTAACCCATGATACGGATGAAGCTTTGAAATTAGGTGATCGAATTGCTGTTTTACAGGATGGAGAGATTCGTCAGGTGGCGAATCCCGAGACGATTTTAAAAGCGCCTGCAACAGACTTTGTAGCAGACTTGTTTGGAGGTAGTGTTCATGGCTAATTTAATATCAACTTTTCAGGAGCGTTTTAGTGATTGGGTAACAGCTCTATCTCAACATTTGCAGTTGTCACTTTTGACCTTGTTACTAGCTATTTTGCTTGCAGTCCCCTTAGCGGTATTTCTTCGTTATCATGAAAAGATGGCGGATTGGGTCTTGCAGATTGCAGGGATTTTCCAGACCATCCCGTCTTTGGCCTTGTTGGGGCTCTTTATTCCCTTGATGGGAATTGGGACCTTGCCTGCTTTGACAGCTCTAGTAATCTATGCGATTTTCCCGATTTTACAAAATACCATCACTGGGCTGAAGGGAATTGATCCGAGTCTGCAGGAGGCTGGGATTGCCTTTGGGATGACCAGATGGGAACGTCTCAAGAAATTCGAAATTCCACTTGCCATGCCTGTTATCATGTCTGGGATTCGGACGGCAGCGGTCTTGATTATCGGTACGGCAACCTTGGCAGCTTGATTGGTGCTGGGGGACTGGGTTCCTTTATTCTTCTAGGAATCGACCGCAATAATACCAGTCTGATTTTGATTGGGGCCCTTTCTTCAGCAGTGCTGGCTATTGCCTTTAACTTCCTACTAAAAGTGATGGAAAAAGCAAAATTGCGGACGATTTTCTCTGGTTTTGCCTTGGTGACAATCTTACTCGGTCTGTCTTATAGTCCAGCTCTATTAGCCCAAAAAGAGAAAGAAAACTTGGTGATTGCTGGGAAATTGGGGCCTGAACCAGAAATTTTGGCCAATATGTATAAACTCTTGATTGAAGAAAATACAGAGATGACGGCAACGGTTAAACCGAATTTTGGGAAAACAAGTTTCCTCTATGAAGCTCTGAAAAAAGGGGATATTGACATCTATCCTGAATTTACCGGTACGGTGACTGAAAGTTTGCTTCAACCTCACCTCAAGTGGGGCATGAGCCAGAACAGGTTTATCAGGTGGCGCGTGATGGTATTGCCAAACAGGATCATCTGGCTTATCTCAAACCTATGTCTTATCAAAATACCTACGCTGTAGCTGTTCCGAAAAAGATTGCTCAAGAATATGGCTTGAAGACCATTTCGGACTTGAAAAAAGTGGAAGGGCAGCTGAAGGCTGGGTTTACTCTGGAGTTTAATGACCGTGAAGATGGCAATAAGGGCTTGCAATCAATGTATGGTTTCAATCTCAACGTAGCGACCATGGAGCCAGCCCTCCGCTACCAGGCAATTCAGTCAGGCGATATTCAAATCACAGATGCCTATTCGACTGATGCAGAATTGGCGCGTTATGATTTGCAGGTCTTGGAAGATGACAAGCAACTCTTCCCACCTTATCAAGGGGCTCCTCTGATGAAAGAAGCTCTTCTCAAGAAACACCCTGAGTTGGAAAAAGTTCTCAATAAATTGGCTGGTAAAATTACTGAAAGCCAGATGAGCCAGCTCAACTATCAAGTCGGTGTTGAAGGCAAGTCAGCAGAACAAGTAGCCAAAGAATTTCTACAAGAACAAGGTTTGTTGAAGAAATAGATTGAAAATGTCAAACTCAACTTCTTTAAATGACCATACAGAAGAATGCTCAGACAATGTTGTCTGGGCTTTTTTGGTGTCAGAATTAATGATTTTCATTTTTAAATGGAAAATAAGAGGAAATTTTCAGGGTTTTCTAAAGTTTTACTGTAAATACACTTGACTATTCAGATAATAGGTGTATAATGTGTTGTGAACTACTTAACAAATAAGGATTTTCAGCTCATGTCTACTAAGGATGGAAATCTTGTGTATAGACAGTTCAGGAGATATATAATAGAGCGTTGCGTCCGAAAGTCTATCCAGACACGGCTCTTTAAAAACAAAAGGAGAAGATTATGAAAACAGAACCGATTCATCGTACCAGTATGTGGAAATTTAAGTTAAGTGCTGCCACCATGACTTTGATTCCCGCTGCCGTGGGGATTAACTATGTTGCCAAAGCCTTGGCGGAGGGGTTAAAGTTGCCCGTTTGGCTGGGGTCTTTGGGAACCTTTCTTACCAGCATGTTGGCTGGGCCGGTTGCCGGTGCCATTAGTGGTTTCATCAACAACGTGATCTATGGGCTGACCTTATCGCCAATTTCAACCGTGTATGCGATTACCAGCATCGGAATTGGGATTGCTGTCGGAGTTTTGCACGCCAATGGGTGGTTCTCGTCAGCGCGACGAGTATTTGTTTCTGCTATTATTATTGCCATCGTTTCAGCTGTCATTTCAACGCCACTCAACGTCATCTTTTGGGGTGGTCAGACCGGTATCGCTTGGGGTGACTCATTGTTTGCGGTAATGGTCGCCAATCATGTACCAGTGTGGCTGGCCTCATTTACCGATGAGTTTGTCTTGGATATTTTGGATAAAGTCTGCGTGGCCTACCTGGCATTCTTCATCTATCGTCAGCTGCCGAAGCGGATGGTGCACTTCTTTAGCGATGATAAATGATGACTGATAAAACATTGATTTCTGGAGCTCCACGGGTCAAGCTCAAGTGGTACCAGGTGATCGATCCGATTACTAAGCTCTTGTTCATCTTGGACATGACGTTGTTGAGCTTTGCCAGTATGAATTTATTGCTTCAGGCCGGATTAATTCTTGTCGCAACACTGCTATTGTTATTTTCCAAATTGAGTTCTACCACCTTTAAGGCGCTGGGATTCAGCCTGTTTCTGATTTGCACCATGCTGATCATCCAAGGGTTATTTTACAGTCGGAATCAAACTGTGCTGTTTTCTGTGCTTGGGGTGTCGTTCTACAAAGAAGGCCTGATTTACGCCACCACTCTGGGTTGTCGAGTATTGGTGATTATTTTGACCAGTGGCTTTTTTATGGTGACCACGAGTATTTCAGAAAACGCGGTCTATTTGGAACTGTCCGGATTGTCTTATAAAACCGTCTACGTTCTGATGTCGGTGTGTTATATTTTGCCGGAAATGATGCGCAATATGCGGAAAATCCAGCAGGCACAAAAAGTTCGCGGAACCAATCCGCAAAAAACGTTGATTCAGAAATTAAAGTCAGTCCTGCCGGTTCTAATTCCATTGGTGATTAAGACCTTGGATCAATCGATGACGCGGTCGATTTCTCTCCAACTGAGAGGTTTTGATAATCTCAACCGGACTGTCAGAACCTCCCAGCGCGTGTATCGCCTGTCGCGGACGCTGCACATTGGTCTGACTGGATTGGCAATTTTATTGATTGGGTGGAAGATATGGACGAAGATAAACGGATTGTAATTGAAAATTTGACCACCCGTTATCCGGGTACTGAGCAACCACAACTGCGTCAGATTAACGCGGAGGTTCATACCAGCCAGGTGGTTGGGATTATCGGGAATAGCCACTCCGGCAAATCGACTTTGTGCCGTGTGCTGGCAGGGGTCATTCCCAAAATTGTGTCTGCTGAGATTGAGGGCGATTGGCACATGTTTGGCCAGCGAGTGTCTGACAATTGGCCCGTTTATAATGCCATGAATGGAGTTGTACTGCAAAATCCAGCTGGCCAACTAAGCGGGTTGGCAGACACGGTTGCCGATGAAATCGCCTTTGACTTGATTAATCAGGGAATGGCTGAAGGACTGATTCAAAAACGGGTTGAAGAAGTTGCCACGCAAATGGGGCTGATTGAACAGCTGAATTTGCGTCCCGAGAGCCTTTCCGGTGGTCAGATCCAGCGGTTGGCAATTGCCACGGCGATTGTGGCTAATCCGGCTGTTTTGATTATGGATGATCCGACCAGTGAGATGGATCCCCTTGGCCGCCGGCAATTTTTCCAATGGCTGGCCCAAGTCAAAGAGACGACTGTCTTCATTGTCACCAATGAAATTGACGATTTGTGCGAAGTCGCCGACGTTGTGTGGGTGCTGCACGAGGGTCAAATGGTAGCCCAGGGCAGGCCGGGTGAGGTGTTTAATCATTTGGCAGCTGACTGGCAGATTCCAGCTCCGACAATCCAGCAACTTGCTCAAAAAATGGATTGGCACTTGGCTGATGGCCGGTATCCGGTGAATTACGCTGATCTGAAGGAGGTTCGTTATGTCCACAATTGAACTGAGCCACCTGACGTTCACTTATCCGGAACGGTCCTTTAGCTTGGATGTTGAAGACAAATACTTCGCCGATCCGATGGTGGCGATTGTCGGCCAAAATGGTGCCGGCAAATCAACGCTCTTCAAATTGTTGACGGGTTTGCTGACACCACAAACCGGTGTGATTAAGATCGATGGAGAAAATTTTAATGATCTTAAACCAGTCGAAAAGTTACTGAAGGTTGGGATTACTTTTCAGAATCCTGACGATCAGCTTTTCACCCCGACCGTTCAACGAGAGGTGGAGTGGAATGTCGCGCAGGTCATGGATGACCACGACACGATTACGAGGCGGGCTTTAGCGGCTCTAAAAAGAGTTGGCTTGGATGATAAAACAGCTGAAAGTCCATATGACCTGTCATTGTCGGAACGCAAGCTGTTGAGCGTTGCCACAGTTTTGGCAGTGGATCCGGCGATTTATTTATTTGATGAGCCGATGATGTCGCTTGATTGGGAAAGCCGGCGCAAGTTGACCGCAATTTTCCATCAGTTGGCTGATTCGGGCCACCAAGTTGTGACCATCACCCATGACATGGATTGGGTCGCCGCCGAGTTTGAGTCGGTGTATGTTATGGAACACGGGAAGTTTGGTTTCGCCGGCAGTCCACGGGAATTGTTCAGCAATCACGAGCTTGTCCAGCGAGTGGGATTACTACCACCGCGGATTATGGACATAGCGGAGTCGCTGGGTGATTCACAGACATATTTATCGGTTAATGATTATTGCCAGAAAAATCGAGATGTATAGAAAAAGTCACCTCTGCGGGTTTTCCAGGTTGAAGGATTAACTTCAGCTTCTGGCAAGAACTCACATGGGTGATTTTTGTGTTTAATAACGTTTCATGATCATCGGGTGCTTCCTCAGATCACTCGGTTTGATTTTACTTTGTTTCATGGTCATAATCATATACCATTTCTTTTGGATTTTTTGTTTGACTAATACAAAATAGGTCTTCATAGGTCTTCGCATTTTTAGCGCCCATTAGGATCATCAGTATAATTTTCTGAATTAGGAGACTGTCCCATCACTATTCGAACTTCGTCTCCCAACTTACGCTGTTCCCATTCATCCGTGAATCCTTTAAATCGCAATTCTGGAACTTTCTTTTTAACTGAATCATCTATTTTCGCCATAGTCCCCACCATTTTATTGGTTTTTCTTGTTCTTCTATCCTTTTTTGATCTTTGATTTGTTCCTGTAAATTTTCCAACTTCTCTTTAAGAGCGTTCACTTCATCTTTATATTGATTGTCTAAGTGTTTGAATTCTGTTTCCTGTGAGGGCATTTTGAGGGCTTTTAAGTTATCATTTTCCGCCTTGTATTCTTATAGCAACTTTTTATCTTGCAAGGCTAATCGTTGTTACTGGTCTAACAAATTAGTTAGTTTTTCTATTTGTTGGTCTTTGCTACTTATTTGTTGGTCTTTGGTATTTGATTTGCTACTACTTTCTACTTTATCTAAAATTATTTTTTCTGCTTTAGAATTTATTAGATTAGACCCATTGGAACTTTTAAGCTGTAATTCTTTTGGTAACCTTTGGTAGTGATATTGAATATTTTGTCTTGTAACACTCAACTCATCCGCCAGCTCTTTGATCGTTTTTAAGTCTTCACTCATGGTTTAAGTCCTGCCTTTTAACCGTTGGTAGATATTGTTCAATGGCTTTTTTGAGGTAGCGTGCGATATTATGCTTAGAATATTCTTCACGTCTGCTGGCAACATAAGACAAGTGGTCTTTAACACTATTTAGCCCTCTTAATTCTTTCAGTTCGTCATAGAGGGAGTAAACATGGACTTGCAATCCTGCCATGATTTTTGTATCTTACATTTCAAACGGACTTAGCAACATATTTTCTAGCAATAGCGTGGTGTACTTGCTTTTCATTGCTTCAATAGCTAGCTTATCTTCGGTTTCTGCTTTGCGTGCTTTATCTTCTTGATAGGCGGTATCTTCTAACTTATAGCTGTTATCGTCTGCTCGACGTTTCTTTCGTAACCAGATATCCAATGTTAAACCGTCCTCATCAATCGCTCGATAGAGATAATGCCAACGCCCCTTAATTTTGATATAGGTTTCATCCATTTTCCACGAATAGAAGGACTGTTTATTTTTCTTTTCCAGAGATGATAGAGGATTTTACTGTATTCTTGAACCCACCGATAAATCGTAGTGTGACAAACATTTATTCCACGGTCATAAAGCAATTCCTGAACTTCACGATAGCTCAGATTGTAACGTAGGTAATAACCAACAGCGACAATGATGACGTCTTGTTGGAATTGTTTGCCTTTAAAATGATTCATCTCTCAAGCCTTACTAACCTTTTTTCTGCTCTTTGAGAAGCTGAAGGTCGAGCAAGTAATTACCTTTTTGGTTTGATTAACTCTGTCATTTACCTTATCTTGGCTTTGCAGAAAGGCTTTTATGGTGAGGTGTTAACGACACTTTACTTTACGGTCATGCAGCCAATTGGACTTCTAGTTTGGATCTACCAGGCACAGTTCAAGAAAGAAAAGCAGGAGTTTGTCGCGCGTAAACTGGATGGCAAGGGTTGGACCAAGTATCTTTCCATTAGTGTTCTTTGGTGGTTGGTATTTGGATTCATTTATCAGTCTATCGGAGCCAATTGTCCTTATCGTGATTCCATCACTGATGCGACTAATGGGGTTGGGCAAATCCTCATGACAGCTGTTTACCGTGAGCAATGGATATTCTGGGCAGCTACCAATGTCTTTTCAATCTATCTCTGGTGGGGAGAAAGCTTGCAAATTCAAGGAAAATACCTGATTTACTTGATCAATAGTCTCGTTGGTTGGTATCAGTGGAGCAAGGCAGCAAAGAGTTCTTAAAAAGTAAAAAAGGATCAGATGATCCTTTTTTGTGTTAGAGCAAAATGAATAATACCGTAATGACAATAGCGCTCGTTATACGAACGATGTGGTGCGAGATATGTTGTTTTTCTTTCTGTTGGCCGTTCCAGTAGGCACCATAGCAGACGATACTCGAACCCACAATCCATAGAAGAATGGTTGCAAGTGGGACGAAGTAAAAGATAGCTAGAGCCAGAGAAGTGAGGCAACTGCCGACCAAGATGCATGTGTTTCCCAGACTGTAGTTCTTTTGTTTCATAGCTGAAAAAGCAGCAGCAAGATGAAGCAGTGAGAATGCGAGAGCTAGTACGATTGTTAGTATTCCTAGAATCATCGAAGTTAACATAGTTGGTTCCTTTCTGAGTTACAGGCTTAGTTATCAAGTGGAGTTGTAGAGGTCATCTCCATTACATCAAGGTAAAATCTCACCACTTGGTCTTCTGTATAAGATTTTCCTTTTTTTAGCCACCAAGTTAGAGTTTCGATAAAGTTCGTCACAACAAAATGCTGGAGGTAGGAGGCCGGAATGTTTGGATAGGCCTCTTGCAAGTCATCCGCCACCATGGGATAGACGTGGTGTTCGAGTTCCTTGTGTAGTTGGCGAAGGAAGTAGTCGTTTTTGGAAAAAAGGAGACTGGTGACACGGTCCTGGTTTTTCTGAAAATGTAAAAAGATATGTGCGAGGTAGCCCTCGGTAGTAAGGTGTCCTTCCCTTTCAAAGAGATGATGAAAGAGGTAGCGACAGAGCTCATCTAAAAGCAGTTCCTTACTTTCATAGTGACAATAAAAAGTAGAACGTCCAACATCTGCCAAGTCAATGATATCTTGGACAGTAGTAGCATCATAGCCTTTGTCGTTCAAAAGTTGTAAAAAAGCTTGATAGATGGCTTTTTTAGTCTTGTTGACTCGACGGTCTCTATTTGGCATATAGACACTTGAGACAAACTGTTCAGAACTGAACATGGCTGACAGTTTGCTTCTATCCTTTCTTTGGATTTTATTAGATAATACAAATGAAGGAAGTATGTATATACCCATTATACCAAAGGAGGGAGAGAAATGAGTTCTAAAACATCTATCTGGTTAGCTTTTTTCTTAAATTTAAGCTATGCGATAGTCGAGTTTATCGCAGGAGGAATCTTTGGTTCGAGTGCAGTTCTTGCTGATTCTGTTCATGACATGGGAGATGCTATAGCCATTGGCATATCTGCCCTTTTAGAAACGATTTCCAATCGTGAAGAAGATAGGCAGTATACCTTGGGTTACAAGCGTTTCAGCCTTTTAGGGGCCATGCTAACGGCTGTGATTCTTATGATAGGGTCTGTCCTAGTGATCTTGGAAAATGTCACAAAGATCGTTCACCCACAACCCGTTAATGAGGAAGGGATCCTCTGGCTGGGAATCATTGCAGTGGCTATTAATGTGCTAGCAAGTTTGATAGTTCGTAAAGGAAAGACAAAGAACGAGTCAATTCTTAGCTTGCATTTTTTGGAAGACACTCTTGGTTGGTTGGCTGTCATTCTAATGGCGATTATTCTTCGGTTTACGGACTGGTATATCCTCGATCCGCTTTTATCACTGGTTATTTCTATCTTTATTCTGTCGAAAGCCATTCCTCGCTTTTGGAGCGCACTAAAAATTTTCCTAGATGCTGTGCCAGAAGGGGTCGAGACAAGTGATTTGGAGAAGGATTTAGAGGCTCTACCCAATGTCAAAAGTGTCAATCAACTTAGCATTTGGTCCATGGACGGTCTAGAGAACAATGCTATTGTTCACATTTGTATTAAGGACTGGGAACAGATGATGGAGACCAAAGAAGTGCTGCGTCAATTTTTAGAAGAAAGAGGCGTGCAGAATATCACTATTGAAGTGGACAGCAGTCAAAGCAATCACTCGCAACATAGGCGGAAGGTGAGAGAGTTAGAGCAGAAGCATGGGCATCAACATTAGAAAAACGACCTCGCTAGAGGTCGTTTTGTTATCCTATTCATTCCTTGTACTTTCCCTCAAGGTCAGTCTGGTTCCCAGCATGGTTAGGCTGGGGATTTTGCGACCGTGGAGTACTTCTTTGTTAAGAATATCCATACCTGCTCGACCCATTTCTTCGGTATAGACGGTAATGCTAGAAAGAGGAGGATAGACCTGCTTGGTCAGGCTAGTGTCGTTAAAAGAAATGAGGCTGACGCGGTCTGGTAGGCTGATTCCAGCTTCTTGGAGGGCACGGAGGGCACCGATAGCTAAACTATCGCTAGCTGCGAAAAAGGCTGGGGGGAGTTGGTCTCCTAAGCTCTGAATGGCCTCCTTCATCAAGTCATAGCCAGACTGGGCAGTAAAGCTCCCTTGAAAGACCAGTTCTTCACGGTAGATTCCCTTTGCTTGGGCAATGTCTTTGAAATTTTCAAGTCGCTTATCCTGGACGATTTCTTCTTGGTCAGTTGTTTCCTCAAGACCTGTGAGAATTCCGATACGATCCAGCCCTTGGCTGAGGAAGTGATCTACAACTTGTTTTACAGCAGTGTAAAAGTCAGTGATAATACAGGTATGACCTAGTGAGAGGGTGTCGCTGTCCATAAAGACTAAAGGTTTTTGGTATTCTTCAAAGGCAGAAATCTGAGCTCGGCTGAACTTTCCGATGCAGAGAATGCCAATCACTTCCTCGCTCAGTGTAAAAGGATGGTCATTAAAATAGCGCAAGATATCATAGTCCAACTCTTGGGCTCTTTTTTCAATACCGAGACGAATCTGGTAGTAGTAGAGGTCGTCCAACTCCCCCTGCTCGCTGACCCATTGGATAATGGCAATTTTCTGCTTGGGCTTGTGGGATTCGCCTGTCTTGAGGTGTTTGGTATAGCCCAGCTCTTCAGCGACAGTTAAAATACGGTGTCTGGTTTCTTCTGTAACAGATAGACTCTGGTCGCGATTGAGGACACGGGATACGGTCGCGATAGAGACAGAGGCTAGCTGTGCGATGTCTTTTAAGGTAGCCATAAATCTTCCTCCTTTTAGGTTAGTATATCATATTTTTCTTCTTTTTACCGATTGTTTAGTAAAACTTTAGTAAAAAGGATTGACCTTGGTAAAAGTCTTGGATACAATAGAAGAAAACGATTACACGTTAAGGTGGCTTAACGGACAGTCAAAGGAGAATTCATATGACACAACATCTTACTGCTGAAGCCCTTCGTAAAGACTTTCTTGCCGTTTTTGGTCAAGAAGCAGACCAAACCTTCTTTTCACCAGGTCGCATCAATTTGATTGGTGAACACACGGACTACAATGGCGGGCACGTTTTTCCAGCTGCTATTTCCTTGGGAACATACGGTGCAGCTCGCAAGCGTGACGACCAAGTCTTGCGTTTCTACTCAGCTAACTTTGAGGACAAGGGTATCATCGAAGTGCCTCTTGCTGACCTCAAGTTTGAAAAAGAGCACAACTGGACCAACTATCCAAAAGGGGTTCTTCATTTCTTGCAAGAAGCTGGACATGTGATTGACAAAGGGTTTGATTTTTATGTTTATGGGAATATCCCAAATGGTGCTGGCTTGTCTTCATCAGCATCCTTGGAACTCTTGACAGGGGTCGTGGCAGAGCATCTCTTTGATTTAAAACTAGAGCGTTTGGATTTGGTTAAAATCGGAAAACAAACAGAAAACAACTTTATCGGAGTCAACTCTGGTATCATGGATCAGTTTGCTATCGGTATGGGGGCAGACCAACGTGCTATTTACCTAGATACCAACACTTTGGAGTACGACTTGGTGCCACTTGATTTGAAAGACAATGTCGTTGTTATTATGAACACCAACAAACGCCGTGAACTGGCGGATTCTAAGTACAATGAACGTCGTGCTGAGTGTGAAAAAGCAGTGGAAGAATTGCAAGTTGCCTTGGATATTCAGACCTTGGGTGAATTGGACGAGTGGGCTTTTGATCAATACAGCTATCTGATTAAAGATGAAAATCGTTTGAAACGTGCTCGCCATGCTGTGCTTGAAAACCAACGTACCCTTAAAGCTCAAGCAGCCCTTCAAGCAGGTGATTTGGAAACACTTGGTCGCTTGATGAATGCGTCACACGTTTCTCTTGAGCATAATTATGAAGTAACTGGCTTGGAATTGGATACCCTTGTCCACACAGCTTGGGATCAAGAAGGTGTTCTCGGTGCTCGTATGACAGGAGCAGGTTTTGGTGGCTGTGCCATTGCCTTGGTGCAAAAAGATACTGTTGAGGCCTTTAAAGAAGCTGTAGGCAAGCATTATGAGGAAGTAGTTGGATATGCTCCAAGCTTCTATATCGCTGAAGTTGCAGGTGGCACTCGCGTTTTAGACTAGGAGAGAAGTAAATGGACGCTGTAATATTTGATTTAGATGGCTTATTAGCTGATACTGAGATCATTTCTCTAAAAGTTTATCAAGAATTGCTTAAAGATTTTGGAATTCCTTTCACAGAAGAAACATATTCTAGAGAATACAGTGGACATAGGGAAGAGGAGAATGTTCAACGATTTTTAGATACCTATGATTTACCTTGGAACTTTGACCAAACCTTGGAAAAAGTTTATGAACTGGAAGCTCGAATATTAGCCAAAGGTGTAAATTTAAAAAAAGGTGCTAAAAATTTGCTTACTTTTTTGCAAAGAGAAGGTATTCCAATCGCTCTAGCAACTTCAAGTGTTGAATCTAGAGCTAGAATGATTTTGGATAGTAATGGTATACTGTCCTTATTTGACCATCTAGTTTTTGCAAAAGATGTAAAGCGAAGCAAACCTTACCCTGATATATTTTTAAAGGCCTGTAGTGATTTGAATGTTTTACCAGAGAATTGCTTAGTATTAGAGGATAGTGAAGCAGGAATTGAAGCAGCGTATAGAGCTGGGATACCAGTTATTTGTATTCCAGACTTGAAAATGCCAGCACAGTCTTTCTTAAATAAAACAGAACAAGTTTTTCAGGATTTAGATGCTGTCAGAGACTATTTAGAAAGTAAGAAGGAGAATCAATGAGTCAGGGAATTCTAGATGCATTTATCACGGAAGTCATTGCTGGAAGTTCATTTGAGGAAATGGATCGAATCTACCTGACCAATCGTGTCTTAGCACGAGTGGGAGAAGGTGTTTTGGAGGTTGAGACTGATCTGGATAAATTGATTGACCTCAAGGACCAGTTGGTCGAGAAAGCGGTTCGATTAGAGACGATTGAGGATAGTCAGACTGCGCGTGAAATCCTCGGTGCTGAACTGATGGACTTGGTGACCCCTTGTCCAAGTCAGGTTAATCGTGACTTTTGGACAACCTACGCCCAATCTCCCGAACAGGCGATAGCGGATTTTTACCAGCTCAGCCAGAAAAACGACTATATCAAGCTCAAGGCTATTTCTAAGAATATCGCTTATCGCGTTCCATCAGACTATGGAGAGCTTGAGATTACCATCAACCTCTCTAAGCCTGAAAAGGATCCAAAGGAGATTGCGGCAGCTAAGTTGGTTCAAGCTAGCAATTACCCACAGTGTCAGCTTTGTCTAGAGAACGAAGGCTACCATGGTCGGGTTAACCACCCAGCTCGCAGCAATCACCGCATTATCCGTTTTGAAATGGCTGGTCAGGAGTGGGGCTTCCAGTATTCGCCCTATGCTTATTTTAATGAGCACTGTATCTTCTTAGATGGTCAGCATCGACCTATGGCCATTAGTCATCAGAGCTTTGAGCGTCTGCTGGCTATTGTAGAGCAGTTTCCTGGCTATTTTGCAGGCTCTAATGCCGACCTGCCAATCGTGGGAGGCTCTATTCTGACTCATGATCACTATCAAGGAGGCCGTCACGTGTTTCCTATGGAATTGGCTCCCCTGCAAAAGACTTTCTGTTTTGCTGGTTTTGAGCAGGTCAAGGCTGGGATTGTCAAGTGGCCTATGTCAGTGCTTCGTTTGACTTCGGATTCCAAAGAGGATTTGATCAACTTGGCTGATAAGATTTTGCAGGAATGGCGCCAGTATTCAGATTCTGAAGTGCAGATTTTAGCAGAGACAGACGGGAGACCGCATCACACTATCACACCGATTGCGCGTAAGCGTGATGGACAGTTTGAATTGGACTTGGTCTTGCGGGACAATCAGACTTCGGCAGAGCATCCGGATGGCATCTATCATCCCCACAAGGATGTTCAACATATCAAGAAGGAAAATATCGGCTTGATTGAGGTCATGGGCTTGGCTATCTTACCACCTCGTTTGAAAGCGGAAGTGGAGCAAGTTGCAAGCTACCTTGTGGGAGATGGTGAAGCGGTTGCTGCTTATCATCAGGAATGGGCAGACCAGCTTAAAGCCCAACATCTGGACCTAGCAGATAAAGAAAAAGCCCTTGAAATCGTCAAGGACTCTGTGGGTGCTATTTTTGCACGTGTTTTGGAGGATGCAGGAGTTTACAAGCAGACGGAACAAGGACAGGAAGCCTTTATGCGCTTTGTAGAACAGGTCGGAATTTTGCCAGACTAAGAGCTTTCTCCTTGCACAGTCCTATAAAAAGTAGTATCATAGTGTCGTTTGAACTATCAGGAGGAAACGATGAAAGATTTTCATTTTGACGCTATATCTGCCTTTGAAAATTACGAAATAGAAAAAATGAGAGATGGTCATGTCGTGGTGACGACAAAAGTAGTGGACTCGTCGCTCAACTACTATGGCAATGCCCATGGTGGCTATCTCTTTACTCTTTGTGACCAAATCAGTGGTTTGGTGGTCATCTCGCTGGGGCTTGATGGAGTGACGCTCCAGTCCTCTATCAACTACCTCAAGGCAGGAAAACTCGACGATGTGCTGACCATTAAAGGAGAATGTGTCCATCAAGGTCGCACAACCTGTGTAGTGGATGTGGATATCACCAATCAAGAAGGCAGAAATGTCTGCAAAGCCACCTTTACCATGTTTGTCACAGGCCAGCGGTCAGAAGAAAGACAGGTAAGGATATAGATAAACAAAAAAGAGGCTCACACCTCTTTTTCTTATTTCTTTTTCCGGTTTAATACTGCATTGAGGACAATGGCCAGTATGCTGGCTACAACGATTCCGTTTGAGAAGAACATTTGGAAGGCTGTCGGCATGCTGACAAAGAGATTGCTATTGTTGAGTCCGACACCTGCAGCAATGGAGACAGCTGCGATAAGGAAGTTGTGTTCATTGTTAGCAAAATCAACGCGCGCTAGGATTTGCATCCCTTGAAGGGAAACAAATCCAAACATCACCAGCATGGCACCACCGAGAACAGGACTCGGAATGATTTGGGCAAGGGCACCAAACTTAGGTAGGAGTCCAAGGAGGACTAGGAAACCAGCTGCGTAGTAGATTGGCAGACGGGTCTTGATACCTGACAATTTAACCAAACCAACGTTTTGTGAAAATCCTGTGTAAGGGAAGGTGTTAAAGATTCCTCCGAGAAGTACGGCCAGACCTTCTGCGCGGTAACCGTTGCGCAGGCGCGTGCTGTCGATTGGGTCATTGGTAATATCAGACAAGGCTAGGTAAACACCAGTCGACTCAACCATAGACACCGTTGCAATGATACACATCATGACGATGGATGAGATTTCAAAAGTCGGTACACCAAAGTAGAGGGGAGTTGGAACATGGACAAGCGGTGCTGCCGCAACAGGGGAGAAATCAACCAAGCCCATGCTAGCAGCAATGGCAGTTCCAACAACCAGACCAATCAAAATGGAGATAGACTTGATAAATCCTTTGGTAAAGATATTGATCAAGAGAATAATCAGAACTGTAATAGCAGCAAGCAAGAGACTTTGACCAGTTGGCTCTGGAACGTTATTTCCCATATTTCCAATAGCGACAGGAATCAAGGTTAAACCAATCGTGGTAATAACAGAACCTGTTACGATAGATGGGAAGAGATTGGCCACTTTTGAGAAAATACCTGAAATCAGAACCACATAAATTCCTGATGCGATAAGGGCACCAAACATAGCCCCACTACCATGACTTTGCCCAATCATAATCAAGGGAGCGACCGATTGGAAAGCAACACCGAGAACGACTGGGAGTCCAATACCAAAGTATTTGTTGAGTTGGAGTTGAAGGAAGGTTGCCACTCCACACATGAAGATATCTGTAGAAATTAGGTAAGTCAACTGTTCAGCTGAATAGCCAAGAGCTGTCGCAATCATAATAGGAACTAGGATAGATCCTGAGTACATGGCGAGTAAGTGCTGCAAGCCAAGAACCGCGGCTTGCGAGTGTTTTTCTTGAGTTTGCATTAGAGATCTGCCTCCTTAAATACGACCTGACCGTTTTCAAAACGATCCAAACGAGCGAGTGATAGAACTGGATAGCCAGCTTTCTCGAGCAAATCACGACCATCTTGGAAGGATTTTTCAATCACAATACCGATGGCTTCGACTTTGGCACCGGCTTGTTCGATGATGTGGATCAAGCCTTTGGCAGCTTGTCCATTGGCTAGGAAATCATCGATAATCAAGACCTTGTCCTCAGGTGAGAGGAATTTTCCAGCGATGGAAACCGTGCTGGTCACTTGTTTGGTAAAGGAGTAAACCTCAGCAGTTAAGATGCCTTCGTTCATGGTGATGTTTTTTGCTTTTTTTGCGAAAATCATGGGAACATCCAAGGCTTCAGCTGTAAAAACAGCTGGGGCGATACCCGAAGCTTCAATCGTTACAACTTTGGTAATGCCAGCAGCAGCGAATTTTTCCGCAAATACCTTACCAATCTCTCGCATTAAGCTAAAGTCAACTTGATGGGTTAAAAAGGAATCTACCTTGAGGATGTTGTCACCCAAGATATGCCCATCCTTGAGGATGCGCTCTTCTAATAATTTCATAATACCTCCTAAAGTCTAAAAGATGCTTCATTTGCTTGTCTAGAGTTTCTACTATAGTAATAGAAAAAGGACCTACTTAATCCCCTAAGTAAGTCCCCAAAATAGGCATGGCCAAAACCATACCTTCAGCTGACATACTCATTGTTAGGTGTTCCGGCACCTTGTAGAAACGTCGTGCCAATTCACGACATAAACAAGTAAAATGATATTCAATTTTAAATAGGCTGTTGCCAATGTTTTTATTTTACACCAATTAGCTTTATAAATCAAATATTTTGTTAGCAAATAGACCATAAAAGCGAACGAATAAAAGGCTGCAATGCTAGATAGTATTGTATCCTTCGATTATTCTATTCACTAAATCTTAGAAAATAACCATCTGGATCCAAAACTGCAAATTCGTGAGGATAGATGTAGTGATCCCCAACACGAAATGTTCTCTTAGTCAAAGGACGATAAATAGGATAGTTGGCCTCCAGCAGTTTTTGGTGGAGCTGAGGGGCATCTTCAATACCAAAGGAAATATTGACACCACGCCCGAAAGGATAGGTTAGTTGGGCTAATTCTTCTGTGCTGCCTTCTTCTAGCATAAGTTGGCAGTCTTCAAGCGAGAGGAAGAGAAATTTCTCCTCTGGACGCTCGTATTCGACAGAAAATCCCAGCAAGTCGCAGTAGAAGTGGCGTGACTTTTCGAGGTCAGATACTACAAATTCAGGAATGACAGCTTGATAGTCCATTAGCTTTCTCCTTAGAGTTCAATTTCCAATACAATCGGCGTATGGTCTTGACGCGCACCCGAGTCAATCATGTCAGACTTGATCACCTTGTCAGCCACGCGGTTGCTAGTGAGCCAGTAGTCGATTCTCCAGCCTGTATTGTTGATTTTAGAAGTCTTGCTGCGTTGCGCCCACCAAGTGTAGCGCTCTGGGACATCGCCGTGAAGATGACGGAAGGTGTCGGTAAATCCAGTTGCCAAAAGGTTGGTAAAGCCAGCACGTTCCTCGTCTGTAAATCCTGGTGAACGGCGGTTGCTGGCAGGATTTGCAAGGTCAATTTCCTTGTGAGCTACGTTGTAGTCTCCAGTCGCAAGGACTGGTTTTTCTTTGTCTAGTTGCGCCAAATACTCCGCATATTTGACATCCCAGACTTGGCGTTCTTCCAAGCGTTTGAGACCATCGCCAGCGTTTGGAGTGTAAACTTGAGTGACGAAGAAACCGTCAAATTCCAGCGTGATGATACGGCCTTCCAAGTCCATGGTAGAAGGGGCACCGATTTCTGGGAAGCTGATTGTTGGTGTGAGTTCTTTCTTATAAAGGAACATGGTTCCAGCGTAGCCTTTGCGGGCAGGTTCTTGAGAGGAACACCAAGTGTTTTCATAACCTGGGAAGAGTTCTTCTAAAATTTCCAAGTGTTTTTTTGTAGGACCCTTGGCAGAAAGTTTGGTTTCTTGGATAGCGATAATATCGGCATTTTCAGCTACCAAGGTTTGTAGGACTTCTTGGGACAATTTGGCACGAGCTGAGTCGCTCGTTAGGGCTGCATTGAGGGAGTCAATATTCCATGATATGAGTTTCATAAAGTTACCTTTTTCATTCAGATTACAGACTATATTATACCAAAAAAAGGCGCATTTCCCCAACGTATGGTTTGAAAAATCACCCTCTTTCGTTTATAATTAAGAATGATTTTATGAAAGGGAGTAAAAATACATGAAATTCTATTCTTATGACTATGTCCTCAGCCAAATAGGTCAGCAAAATGGTATCATGATTGGTTTAGGGATTGTCCTATTAGCTGTGACAGGATTTTTGGCCTTCAAGGCTTATCATGATAAAAAGGGGACCAAATTTCGTGAGTTGGTCATGATTTCAGCCTTGACCTTGCTAGCTCTCCTTTTGGTCAGCATCACGACTTATCAAAACAATCAAGTTTCTAATAATAAATTTCAAGCTTCACTTCATTTCATCGAGCTTGTTTCCAAAGAATTGGGAGTAGACAAGTCAGAAGTCTATGTCAATACTTCTGCCGACACTGATGGCGCACTTATCAAGGTCGGAGATCGCTATTACCGTGCCTTGAACGGAAGTGAGCCAGACAAGTACCTGCTAGAGAAAGTCGAATTGTATAAAACAGATGCAATTGAACTGGTGGAGGTGAACAAATGACACTCAATTATATCGAAATTTTAATCAAACTAGCCTTGGGTCTCTTTTCTCTGGTTTTTGTAATCAATGTGACAGGAAAGGGTAACCTAGCGCCTAACTCAGCAATAGATCAAATTCAGAACTATGTACTCGGGGGTATCATCGGTGGGGTGATTTACAATAGCGCCATCAGTATCCTTCAGTATGCAGTCATCTTGATCATGTGGACCATTCTGGTCTTGACTCTCAAATGGCTGAATAATAATGTTCACTTTGTGAAACGTTTGATTGATGGGAAGCCAACCCTGCTCATCAAAAATGGGAAGATTGATCCAGAAGCCTGCCGTTCGGTTGGTTTATCAGCAGCGGACGTAGCTCTTAAGCTCCGTAGTCAGGGAATTTTCCAAATGAAACAGGTCAAACGCGCTATGCAGGAGCAAAACGGTCAACTCATAGTAGTCCAAATGGGAGATGAGAATCCCAAGTATCCTGTTGTCACAGACGGTGTGATCCAAGTCGAAATTTTGGAGACCATTGGTCGGAGCGAAGAATGGCTACTTGATAACCTCAGCAAACAAGGGTATGACAATGTTGCCAATATCTTTATCGCTGAGTATGACAAGGGTGCCGTCACAGTCGTAACTTATGAATAAGAAAAACCTGGGGTCTTGTACTCTTCAAAAATCAAATTCAAACTGCGTCAACGTCGCCTTGCCGTATGTAGGTTACTGACTTCGTCAGTTCTATCTACAACCTCAAAGCAGTGCTTTGAGCAGCCTGCGGCTAGTTTCCTAGTTTGCTCTTTGATTTTCATTGAGTCTTGGCCTCAGGTTTCCATTTGCAATCAGAAAGGGATTTTATGTCCATTATTCAAAAACTTTGGTGGTTTTTCAGGTTAGAAAAACGCCGTTATCTAGTCGGGATTATGGCCTTGGTCTTGGTTTCCATCCTCAATCTCATTCCTCCTATGGTTATGGGGCGGGTCATTGACGCCATTACGTCGGGGCAACTAACCCAGCAGGCCCTCCTTCTTAATCTATTTTATCTACTGCTGGCAGCCTTTGGGATGTACTATCTGCGCTATGTTTGGCGCATGTATATCCTTGGAACTTCCTATCGTTTGGGGCAGATTATGAGGTCTCGCTTGTTTGAGCATTTTACTAAAATGTCGCCAGCCTTTTATCAGACCTATCGGACGGGGGACTTGATGGCACACGCCACCAATGATATCAATGCCCTAACTCGTCTCGCAGGTGGCGGAGTCATGTCAGCAGTAGATGCCTCTATCACGGCTTTGGTGACTTTGCTGACCATGCTCTTTAGCATTTCTTGGCAGATGACTCTGGTTGCCATTCTTCCCTTGCCTTTTATGGCTTATGCGACCAGTCGTTTAGGGAGAAAGACCCACAAGGCCTTTGGCGAATCGCAAGCTGCTTTCTCTGAACTCAATAACAAGGTGCAGGAGTCTGTATCAGGTATCAAGGTGACCAAGTCTTTCGGTTATCAGTCTGATGAGCTTGAGTCCTTTCAAGCAGTAAATGAATTGACCTTCCAGAAGAACCTCCAAACCATGAAATATGATAGTCTCTTTGACCCTATGGTTCTCTTGTTTGTTGGTTCATCTTATGTTTTAACCCTTTTGGTCGGTTCCTTGATGGTGCAGGAGAGGCAAATCACGGTTGGGAATCTGGTCACCTTTATCAGCTATTTGGATATGCTGGTCTGGCCTCTTATGGCTATCGGTTTCCTCTTTAATATCACTCAGCGAGGAAAGGTGTCCTATCAGCGGATTGAGGATCTTTTGTCTCAGGAATCACCTGTAAAAGACCCTGAATTTCCTCTGGACAGTATTGAAAATGGGCGCTTGGAGTACGATATTGACAGCTTTGCCTTTGAAAATGAGGAGACACTGACGGATATTCACTTTAGCTTGGCAAAAGGGCAAACTCTGGGCTTGGTTGGTCAGACAGGCTCTGGGAAAACATCCTTGATTAAACTTCTCTTGCGAGAATACGATGTAGATAAAGGAGCTATTTACCTAAACGGTCACGATATTCGGGACTATCGTCTGACGGACCTTCGCAGCCTTATGGGCTATGTTCCTCAGGACCAGTTCCTCTTTGCGACCTCTATTTTAGACAATATCCGCTTTGGCAATCCTAATTTGCCCCTTTCAACGGTCGAGGAAGCGACCAAGCTAGCCCAAGTTTACCAAGATATTGTAGCCATGCCCCAAGGATTTGATACCCTCATCGGTGAAAAGGGAGTCAGTCTTTCTGGTGGTCAAAAGCAACGTCTGGCCATGAGTCGGGCTATGATTTTAGACCCTGACATCTTGATTCTAGATGATTCCTTGTCGGCCGTGGATGCCAAGACAGAGTATGCTATTATCGACAATCTTAAGGAAACTCGTAAGGACAAGACTACCATCATCACAGCCCATCGTCTCAGTGCAGTTGTCCATGCAGATCTGATCTTGGTTCTGCAAAATGGTCAAATTATCGAACGGGGCAGGCACGAAGAACTGCTAGCCTAGATGGCTGGTATGCCCAAACTTACCAGTCTCAGCAATTGGAAATGAAAGGAGAAGAAGATGCAGAATAAGAAAGAACAATGGGCTGTATTGAAGCGCTTGCTGTCTTATCTCAAGCCCTATGGATTCCTGACCTTTTTGGCATTAAGTTTTCTCCTCGCGACGACGGTCATTAAAAGTGTGATTCCCCTTGTAGCTTCCCACTTTATCGACCAGTATCTCAGCAATCTCAACCAACTTGCTGTGACCGTTTTGCTGGCCTACTATGGTCTTTATATCCTGCAAACTCTAGTTCAGTATGTCGGCAATCTTCTCTTTGCACGGGTGTCTTACAGTATTGTCAGAGACATTCGTCGCGATGCCTTTGCTAATATGGAAAGACTGGGCATGTCCTATTTTGACAAGACGCCAGCAGGTTCTATCGTTTCTCGTTTGACAAATGATACCGAGACCATCAGTGATATGTTTTCAGGGATTTTATCCAGCTTTATTTCAGCAGTTTTCATCTTTCTGACAACTCTGTATACCATGTTGGTACTGGATTTTCGTTTGACAGCTTTAGTCTTGCTCTTTCTTCCCTTGATTTTCCTTTTGGTCAATCTTTATCAGAAAAAGTCAGTGAAAATCATCGAAAAAACCAGAAGTCTCTTGTCGGATATCAATAGTAAGCTGGCAGAGAATATCGAGGGAATCAGGATTATCCAGGCCTTTAATCAAGAGAAGCGCCTGCAAGCAGAATTTGATGAAATCAATCAAGAACACTTGGTCTATGCCAACCGATCTGTAGCCTTGGACGCCCTCTTTTTA
Source organism: Streptococcus sp. DBCMS (assembly GCA_000831085.1). GTDB lineage: Bacteria > Bacillota > Bacilli > Lactobacillales > Streptococcaceae > Streptococcus. The sequence continues at coordinate 21,609 of JXRG01000018.1, read as the reverse complement.
CGTCCTGCCATGAGTTTACTGAAACTCCTAGGCTACGCCGTTTTGATGGCTTACTTTGGTTACCGTGGTCTTTCAATCGGGATAACGGCCGGAACCATGTATGCCTTTATCCAGTACATCAACCGCCTCTTTGACCCTTTGATTGAGGTGACGCAGAACTTTTCAACCCTTCAAACGTCCATGGTGTCTGCAGGTCGTGTTTTTGCCTTGATTGATGAGAGGACCTATGAGCCTCTTCAAGAAAATGGGCAAGCCAAAATCAAAGAGGGCAATATCCGTTTTGAACATGTGTGTTTCTCATATGACGGCAAACACCAGATTCTGGATGATATTTCCTTTTCTGTTAACAAGGGCGAAACCATTGCCTTTGTAGGTCATACAGGTTCCGGGAAATCTTCGATTATCAATGTCCTCATGCGTTTTTATGAATTTCAGTCAGGTCGAGTTCTCTTGGATGGTGTGGATATTAGGAACTACAGTCAGGAAGAGCTGAGAAAGAACATCGGTCTGGTCTTGCAGGATCCCTTCCTATATCACGGGACTATCAAGTCCAATATCGCCATGTACCAAGATCTTAGTGATGAAGAGGTACAGGCTGCGGCTGCCTTTGTGGATGCAGATTCCTTTATTCAGGACCTTCCTTTGGGTTATGATGCACCTGTGTCTGAGCGTGGCTCGAGCTTTTCTACTGGACAGCGTCAGCTTCTTGCCTTTGCTAGAACTGTTGCCAGTCAGCCTAAAATCTTGATTTTGGATGAAGCGACAGCCAATATTGACTCTGAAACAGAAAGTTTGGTTCAAGATTCCCTAGCTAAGATGAGACAGGGTCGGACGACCATTGCTATTGCTCATCGCCTTTCGACCATCCAAGACGCCAACTGTATTTATGTCTTGGATAAGGGGCGCATCATCGAGAGTGGAACCCATGAGGAACTCTTGGACTTGGGAGGAACCTATCACAAGATGTATAGCTTGCAGGCAGGGGCCATGTCCTAATACTCTTTGAAAATCTCTTCAAACCAGGTCAGCTTTATCTGCACCTCAAAGCTGTACTTTGATTTTCATTGAACATCAGAAGGAAATCCTTTAAATTACAGATTTCTTGCACCGCCTTTTCCATTTTGTGGTATAATGAAAAATGTTGACAAATAGTATAATAAAAACAAAGGAGAAACAGCATGCTGAAATGGGAAGACTTGCCCGTGGAGATGCAATCAAGCGAGGTTGAGTCTTACTACCAGCTTGTCTCTAAAAGGAAGGGTTCGCTGATTTTCAAGCGTTGCCTGGATTGGGTTCTGGCCTTGTTTTTGCTAGTTTTGACTTCTCCCATCTTTCTTGTCTTGAGCATTTGGATCAAGTTGGATAGCAAGGGACCTGTCATTTACAAGCAAGAGCGCGTGACCCAGTACAACCGTCCGTTCAAGATTTGGAAGTTCCGTACTATGGTGACGGATGCGGATAAAAAAGGAAGTCTGGTGACTTCTGCTAACGACAGCCGCATTACCAAAGTGGGGAATTTCATCCGACGTGTGCGTTTGGACGAACTGCCTCAGCTGGTCAATGTCCTTAAAGGCGAAATGTCCTTTGTAGGCACACGACCTGAGGTGCCACGTTACACCGAGCAGTATAGCCCTGAAATGATGGCGACCTTGCTCTTGCCAGCAGGAATCACCTCTCCAGCCAGCATCAACTACAAGGATGAGGATACAATCATCAGTCAAATGACGGAGAAAGGCCTGTCGGTTGACCAGGCCTATGTCGAACACGTCCTCCCTGAAAAGATGCGATATAACCTCGCCTATCTCCGAGAGTTTAGTTTCCTTGGGGACATCAAAATCATGTTTCAAACCGTGTTTGAAGTGCTAAAATAAAGTAGTCATGAGAAAATGAGTACAGATAAAAGGAGCAAATCAATGCCAAATTACAATATTCCATTTTCACCACCCGATATTACCGAAGCTGAAATTGCTGAAGTAGCAGATACCCTGCGTTCTGGTTGGATCACAACAGGTCCGAAGACAAAAGAACTGGAGCGTCGCTTGTCCCAATACACACAGACGCCTAAGACTGTCTGCCTCAACTCTGCGACAGCCGCTCTTGAGTTGATTTTGCGCGTTTTGGAAGTGGGACCAGGTGATGAAGTCATCGTTCCAGCTATGACCTATACAGCTTCATGCAGTGTCATCACACACGTAGGAGCAACACCTGTCATGGTGGATATTCAAGCAGATACGTTTGAGATGGACTATGACTTGCTAGAGCAAGCTATTACTGAGAAAACTAAGGTGATTATTCCGGTTGAGCTTGCAGGGATTGTGTGCGACTATGACCGTTTGTTCCAAGTCGTGGAGAAAAAACGGGACCTCTTTACTGCTTCAAGTAAGTGGCAAAAAGCCTTTAACCGTATCGTGATTGTTTCTGATAGTGCCATGCTTTGGGCTCAACCTACAAGGGACAACCGGCTGGTTCCATTGCAGACTTTACGTCATTCTCTTTCCACGCAGTCAAGAACTTCACAACTGCTGAAGGGGGAAGTGCAACTTGGAAAGCTAATCCAGCTATTGATGATGAAGAAATGTACAAGGAATTTCAAATCCTATCTCTTCATGGTCAAACAAAGGATGCTCTTGCCAAGATGCAATTGGGTTCATGGGAATACGATATTGTTACACCAGCCTACAAGTGCAACATGACGGATATCATGGCTTCGCTTGGTTTGGTACAATTGGACCGTTACCCAGCTTTGCTACAACGTCGTAAGGACATCGTGGACCGCTATGATCGTGGGTTTGCGGGTACTCGTATTCGTCCATTGGCACACAAGACTGATAGTGTCGAATCTTCACGCCACCTCTACATCACCCATGTAGAAGGAGCAAGTTTAGAAGAACGCAACCTCATCATCCAAGAATTGGCCAAAGCAGGAATTGCAAGTAATGTACACTATAAACCGCTTCCTCTCTTGACAGCCTATAAGAATCTTGGTTTTGATATGGCAGATTATCCAAGAGCCTATGCCTTCTTTGAAAACGAAATTACCCTCCCTCTTCATACAAAATTAAGCGATGAAGAAGTTGATTACATCGTTCAGACTTTGGTGAGAATTTCTGAAGAAATCCTCGGTTCTGGAAAAAATTCATAAAAAAATCTTGACAAAAAGCGGACAATAGCATATAATATTCTCAACAAATCAGAAAAGTAACTATGTTTGATCTTCAGGGAGCCTGTGGTGATTGTGAACAGGTGGTTGGAAGTAGTGAAAGTGGGCTGATTTTAAAAATGAATTTGAAACAATGAAAATTCGGTGCGCACACCTTACAGTGCAACTTGTTGTTAGACAAGACAGAGATGTAAAGGAGAATAGTCCCTTTATAATTGAGGTGGCACCGCGTTACCAACGCCCTCACACGGAAGTAGATTCTGTGTGTGGGCTTTTTTCTTTCGGTCATTTTGTTTATCTTTTATTAGGGCGTTAAGTCGCTTTGATGAACTTGAGTTCTATCTGCAGCTCCTTTCCTACTACTAAAAGCAAACAAAACGGCCGGATTAATATGGAAAGAGGAAAATTTTATGACAACTAAAGGTTATTTTGGACAATTTGGTGGTAGTTTTGTACCAGAGCCGATTCAGGCTTTGTTGGATGAGTTGGAAGTGACATTTGACAAGTACAAGGATGATCCAGAGTTTTTGGCAGAATTTCGCCATTACTTGAAGGATTATTCAGGTCGCGAAACACCGCTTTATTTTGCGGAAAGTTTGACAGACCACCTAGGTGGGGCTAAGATTTATCTCAAGCGCGAAGATCTTAACCACCTTGGTTCTCACAAACTTAACAACGTTTTAGGACAAATTCTTCTTGCCAAACGTATGGGCAAAAAACGAGTGATTGCGGAAACAGGAGCTGGTCAGCACGGTGTTGCGACAGCGGCTGCTGCAGCCAAGTTTGGTATGGCTTGTGATGTCTACATGGGGGCAGAAGATGTGGAGCGTCAACGTCTCAATGTCTTCCGTATGGAGATGATGGGAGCAACTGTTCACGCGGTTGAAACTGGAACTCGTACCCTTAAGGATGCGGTTGATGCAGCCTTTGGAGCATGGATGAATGACCTTGAAGCCTTCTACGTTTTGGGATCTGCTGTAGGCCCTCATCCTTATCCTACCATTGTTCATGAATTCCAAAAGGTCATCAGTGAAGAATCTCGTCGTCAAATCTTAGAAAAAGAAGGACGCTTGCCAGACTACGTCATTGCCTGTGTAGGTGGTGGTTCGAATGCCATCGGTGCTTTTTCGCAGTATGTGGCTGATGAAGAAGTCAAATTGGTTGGGGTCGAAGCTGCTGGTCATGGACTTGATACAGACAAGCACGCAGCTACTATGACAAAAGGTAGTATCGGAATTGTCGACGGCATGAAAACCTATGCAGTCTTTAAGGAAGATGGAGAGCTGGCTCCAGTTTACTCTATCTCAGCTGGATTGGACTATCCAGGCGTTGGCCCAGAACACGCCTACTTCAAAGATTCTGGTCGCGTGGAATACGTAGCAGCGACAGATGAAGAAGCTGTTCAAGCCTTGCTCCTTCTCAGCAAGACTGAAGGGATTATCCCAGCGATCGAAAGTTCGCATGCCATCGCAGAAGCAGTTAAACGTGCACCGAAACTAAGTAAAGATGAGATTATCATCATCAATGTCTCTGGTCGTGGAGACAAGGACGTAGCTGCGATTGCAGACTACCTAGAAGCTAAAAAATAATAGATGGAAAAATTACAGTCTGTTCTCTCACAGAGAGCTTGTGGTTGCTGGAAACAAGCAGAGAAAGCTGAAAGGTTGGGTCCATTTGAAACAAGAGAAGAAAACATAATTCTCAAGGGAGTGCCCTTTATCGCACAGCCTGTTACAGGAGCTTTCTGAGACAGGAATGAGAGATAGGAGAAATCCTATAATTGAGGTGGCACCGCGAATTTCGTCCTCACGCAAGTTATTTTGCGTGAGGATTTTTATATATTTATCGTAGATATGGTCATCAGTTTTAAATTATGCTTCATCACTAGATAGATTTCTATAAAATATTTGCTAACGAAGTGAGCATTGACCCGCTATTTCCCGCTATAGTGGTATTCTAGAGAAGCAAAGATGCTTCTCTAGAACGGAATTTTTGAGAGTAAAATAGTTCGGGGAACTATTTTAGCCTGAGCCTAGAAATGAATGAGCGAGGAGCTCGAAAATTAGGTCTTTCATTTCATGGATTTCTAAAATCATCCACTGGATAATTTTACCTCCCGTCCGCACTATTTAAGGGAAATAGAAAAAAGACCAAAAATTAAAAATAAGAAACTGAAAGGGAAATTACAATGGAACGAATCATTCATGGAGATGTCTTATCACCAATCTTGGCTTATATGCGCCTAAAGGGGCAACACAAGGTGATCTTAGAGAGTATTCCGAGAGACAAGGAAACCGCTCGTTTTTCTATCCTAGCCTATAATCCAGTTTTTGAGATTCAGTTTGAAAATGGAGTCCTCTATCAAAATGGTCAAGTGATTGATCGGGATCCCTTGGATTTCCTTTATGAAGTGACTCATAAGAGCCAACACCATTCAGATCTCCCTTTTGGTGGGGGAGCTATTGGCTTTGTCGGTTACGATATGATTTCGCTCTATGAAGAAATCGGTCAAATCCCTGAGGATACGATTGGGACGCCAGACATGCATTTCTTTGTCTATGAGAGCTATATGGTTTTTGACCACAAGAAGGAAAAAATCCATGTCATTGAGGATGCTTTCTATAGCGATCGCAGTCAAGAAGACTTGGAAAAAGCCTTGAACCAAGTACTTGAGGAATTACGCATCCCTGCTCCAAATGAATTTGAAGACTTGGATTTATCTCCGCTGAACTTCAAACCGCATATCGCTCCTCAGAAGTTTGAGGAAATGGTGGAAACAGCTCGCGACTTGATTCGTAATGGCGATATGTTCCAATGCGTGCTCAGCCAGCGTTTCTCAGCAGAAGTTACTGGAAATCCATTTGACTTCTACAGAAATCTCCGCGTGACCAATCCATCTAATTACCTTTATTTCTATGATTTTGGGGATTATCAAATCATTGGTGCTAGTCCAGAAAGTTTGGTTTCTGTCAAAAATGGCATCGTAACTACCAATCCGATTGCAGGTACGCGACCAAGAGGGGCTACGGATGAAGAGGACAAGGCCTTGGCGACTGACCTGCTTTCTGATGAGAAGGAAACAGCAGAACATCGGATGTTGGTAGACTTGGGACGTAACGATATTGGCCGCATCTCTGAAACAGCCAGTGTCCAAGTCACCAAGTATATGGAAGTGGAGCTCTTCCGCTATGTCATGCATTTGACCAGCGTGGTCAAGGGACGTTTGCTTCCAGACCTCACTGCCATGGATGCTTTGAAAGTTACACTTCCAGCTGGAACAGTTTCAGGAGCACCAAAGATTCGGGCCATGAGACGCATCTATGAACTGGAGACGGAAAAACGAGGCGTATACGCAGGAGCAATCGGCTACTTGTCTGCGACGGGTGATATGGATTTCGCCATTGCCATCCGAACAATGATTCTCAAAAATCAAACAGCCTATGTGCAGGCTGGGGCAGGGATTGTCTATGACTCTATCGCCCAAAACGAATACCAAGAAACCATTAACAAGGCTAAATCTATGACTAGAATTGGAGAACTAAGACCATGATTTTATTGATTGACAACTATGATTCTTTTACCTATAACTTGGCTCAATACATTGGGAATTTTGCAGAAGTGCAGGTCCTGAGAAATGATGATCCTAAGCTGTATGAAGAAGCTGAAAAAGCAGATGGTCTGGTCTTTTCTCCCGGTCCAGGTTGGCCAGTGGATGCTGGAAAGATGGAAGACATGATTCGTGATTTTGCAGGTAAGAAGCCGATTTTAGGGATTTGTTTGGGTCACCAAGCTATCGCAGAAGTCTTTGGTGGGAAGCTAGGCTTGGCTCCCAAGGTCATGCATGGGAAACAGAGCCATATCAGCTTTGAAGCGCCATCTCTTCTCTATCAAGGCATTGAGGATGGTCGTCCAGTCATGCGTTATCACAGTATTTTGATAGAAGAAATGCCAGAAGAGTTTGAAGTGACAGCTCGTTCTACTGATGACCAAGCCATTATGGGAATTCAACACAAAAGCCTGCCGATTTATGGCTTCCAGTACCATCCAGAAAGTATTGGAACGCCAGATGGCTTGTCTTCTATTCGGAATTTTATTGAGAAGGTTGTAAAGTGAGGTTGCCTATATGAAAGAGATTATTGAAAAATTAGCAAAATTTGAAAATTTATCAGGTGTGGAAATGACGGATGTAATCGAGCGTATCGTAACTGGGCGTGTAACCGAAGCGCAGATTGCTTCTCTTCTCTTGGCCCTTAAGATGAAGGGGGAAACACCTGAAGAACGCACAGCCATTGCACAAGTCATGAGAGGCCATGCCCAACACATTCCAACTGAAATCCATGATGCAATGGACAACTGTGGTACAGGTGGTGACAAGTCTTTCAGCTTTAACATTTCCACAACTGCAGCCTTTGTCTTGGCTGGTGGCGACATTCATATGGCTAAGCACGGTAACCGTTCGATTTCTTCTAAATCAGGTTCGGCAGATGTCCTTCAAGCATTGGGCATCAATCTTGACCTCAAACCAGCTGAACTAGGTAAGGTTTTCGATAAAACTGGAATCGTCTTTCTCTTTGCTAAAAATATGCACCCAGCTATGAAGTACATCATGCCAGCTCGTTTGGAATTGGGAATTCCAACGATCATGAACTTGACTGGTCCACTGATTCACCCAATGGCCTTGGAAACACAGCTGCTTGGCATTAGTCGTCCAGAACTTCTAGAAAGTACAGCTCAGGTTTTGAAAAATATGGGTCGCAAACGTGCCATCGTGGTTGCTGGACCAGAAGGTCTTGATGAAGCTGGCTTGAACGGAACAACCAAGATTGCTCTTCTTGAAAATGGCGAAATCACCTTGTCAAGTTTCACTCCAGAGGATTTGGGGATGAAACACTACGTTATCGAAGATATCCGTGGTGGCAATGCTCAGGAAAATGCAGAAATCTTGCTTAGCGTTCTTAAAAACGAACCAAGTCCATTCTTGGAAACGACAGTTTTAAATGCTGGTCTTGGTTTCTATGCCAATGGTAAGGTAGCTAGTATCAAGGAAGGAGTTGCCTTGGCTCGTCAAGTGATTGCTAGTGGCAAGGCCCTTGAAAAACTCAGACTGTTACAGGAGTACCAAAAATGAGTCAGGAATTTTTAGCACGAATTTTAGAGCAGAAGGCGCATGAAGTCGAGCAAATGGAGCTGGAGGAAGTCCAGCCCTTGCGCAAGACCTATCGCTTAGCTGACTATTTAAAACAACATCAAGACCGTTTACAGGTAATCGCTGAGGTCAAGAAGGCGAGTCCAAGTATGGGTGATATCAATCTCGATGTGGATATTGTGCAACAGGCCCAGACTTATGAAGCAAATGGTGCAGTGATGATTTCGGTTTTGACAGATGAGGTTTTCTTTAAAGGGCGTTTGGATTATCTGCGGGAGATTTCTAGTCAGGTACAGATTCCGACGCTCAACAAGGACTTTATCATCGATGAAAAGCAAATCATCTGCGCCCGCAATGCAGGTGCGACAGTTATCTTGCTCATCGTCGCGGCCTTGTCAGAAGAACGCCTCAAGGAACTGTATGACTATGCAACAGAGTTTGGTCTAGAAGTCTTGGTGGAGACCCACAATCTAGCTGAACTAGAAGTGGCCCACAGACTGGGTGCCCAGATTATTGGGGTTAACAACCGCAACTTGACCACCTTTGAAGTCGACTTGCAGACTAGTGTAGACTTGGCCCAGCACTTTAAGGAAGATCGTTATTACATTTCTGAATCTGCCATTTTCACAGGGCAGGATGCGATACGTGTCGCACCATACTTTAACGGAATTTTGGTGGGAACAGCGCTCATGCAGGCAGAAGATGTGGCTCAAAGAATCAAGGAGTTGCAGATTGACAAAGGTTAAAATTTGCGGATTATCGACCGAGGAAGCGGTGGAAACAGCCGTTTCAGCAGGAGCGGACTACATCGGCTTTGTCTTCGCACCTAGCAAAAGACAGGTGACCTTGGATCAGGCTGCTGAGCTGGCAAAGATTATTCCGTCAGACGTAAAAAAGGTTGGGGTATTTGTTTCACCAAGTCGGGTAGAACTGCTAGAAGCGATTGACAAAGTTGGTTTAGACTTGGTTCAAGTTCACGGTCAGATAGCGGATGATGTGTTTGAGGATTTGCCCTGTGACAGCATTCAGGCTGTGCAGGTGGATGGAGAGGGGCATGTGCCTCATTCTCAGGCAGATTATCTCCTCTTTGATGCCCCTGTGGCAGGAAGTGGCCAGACCTTTGACTGGGGGCAACTAGATACTACTGGACTAAATCAGCCCTTCTTTATCGCAGGTGGGCTTAAGGAAGACAATGTAGTACAAGCAATTCAACACTTTACTCCCTATGCAGTAGATGTATCGAGCGGAGTGGAGACAGATGGACAAAAAGATCATGAAAAGATTAGAAGATTTATAGAGAGGGTAAAGAATGGCATATCAGGAACCAAATAAAGATGGATTTTACGGAAAATTCGGAGGACGTTTCGTCCCAGAAACATTGATGACAGCAGTTTTGGAGTTGGAGAAGGCCTACCGTGAAAGTCAGGCAGATCCAAGTTTCCAAGAGGAATTAAACCAACTCTTGCGTCAGTACGTGGGGCGTGAAACTCCCCTTTACTACGCAAAAAATTTGACTCAGCATATCGGCGGAGCCAAGATTTATCTCAAACGGGAAGACCTTAACCATACAGGGGCCCACAAGATTAACAATGCCTTGGGACAAGTTTTGCTTGCTAAACGCATGGGTAAAAAGAAAATTATCGCTGAAACAGGTGCTGGTCAGCACGGTGTGGCAACTGCAACTGCTGCAGCCCTCTTTAACATGGAATGTACTATCTACATGGGTGAGGAAGATGTCAAACGCCAAGCCCTCAATGTGTTCCGTATGGAGCTTTTGGGAGCTAAGGTTGAGGCAGTGACAGACGGTTCGCGCGTGCTCAAAGATGCGGTCAATGCAGCTCTTCGTTCATGGGTGGCTAATATCGATGATACCCACTATATCCTTGGTTCTGCCTTGGGGCCTCACCCATTCCCAGAAATCGTCCGTGACTTCCAAAGTGTCATCGGTAGGGAAGCCAAACAACAGTACCGTGACTTGACAGGTCAAGATTTACCAGATGCTCTAGTAGCCTGTGTTGGTGGTGGGTCGAATGCTATCGGGCTCTTCCATCCATTTGTAGAAGATGAGTCAGTAGCCATGTATGGGGCTGAAGCAGCTGGACTTGGTGTGGATACGGAGCACCATGCAGCTACCTTGACCAAGGGTCGTCCGGGTGTCCTTCATGGTTCTCTCATGGATGTGCTCCAAGATGCCCATGGTCAAATTCTTGAAGCCTTCTCTATCTCAGCAGGTTTGGACTATCCTGGTATCGGTCCAGAACATTCTCACTACCACGATATCAAACGTGCCAGCTATGTCCCTGTGACAGACGAAGAAGCCTTGGAAGGATTCCAACTCTTGTCTCGTGTGGAAGGGATTATCCCAGCCTTGGAATCTAGCCACGCTATTGCTTTTGCGGTGAAATTGGCCAAAGAACTCGGTCCAGACAAGTCCATGATTGTCTGTCTATCAGGTCGTGGTGACAAGGATGTGGTTCAAGTCAAAGACCGCTTGGAAGCAGATGCAGCAAAGAAGGGAGAAACTCATGCCTAAGACATTAACAGAAAAATTGAATGCTATCAAAGCAGCTGGAAAAGGAATTTTTGTTCCCTATATCATGGCTGGAGACCACGAGAAAGGTTTGGATGGTCTCGGTGAAACAATCCACTTTTTAGAAGATTTGGGTGTTTCGGCTATTGAAGTGGGTATTCCCTTTTCAGACCCTGTTGCAGATGGACCTGTTATCGAAGAAGCTGGCTTGCGCAGTTTAGCCCACGGGACTTCTACCCAGGCTTTGGTTGAAACCTTGAAAACCATTGAAACAGAGGTTCCGCTGGTCATCATGACCTACTTCAACCCCCTCTTTCAGTACGGTGTGGAGAATTTTGTTAAAGGTTTGGCAGATACAGCGGTTAAGGGCTTGATTATTCCAGACCTGCCTCATGAGCATGCCAACTTTGTAGAGCCTTTTTTGGCAGACACAGACATTGCTTTGATTCCTTTAGTAAGCTTGACCACAGGGATTGAGCGTCAGAAAGAGTTGATTGAAGGAGCAGAAGGATTCGTCTATGCGGTTGCCATCAATGGGGTGACAGGGAAATCAGGCAATTACCGTGCAGACTTGGACAAGCACTTGGCACAACTGCATCAAGTAGCCGATATCCCAGTCTTGACAGGTTTTGGCGTATCTAGTCAAGCGATGTAGAACGCTTCAATGCGGTATCAGATGGCGTTATCGTCGGTTCAAAAATCGTAAAAGCTCTCCACCAAGGAGAGCCGATTCAGGACTTTATCAGACAAGCAGTAGCTTACCAAAAATAATCACACAAGTAGCAAGTAAGAGGAAAGGCACAAAAGGAAGTCTTTCCTTTTTCTTTTGTAGGAGAAAGGCTAGAATTCCCATCGCAGAAGCAGACTGAATCAAGATCAGTAACTCCGTTACACTAAAGACGAGAGCGCAAGAAGCTAAAAAGAGGAAATCCCCTGCGCCCATGCGAATATTGATAAAATGAGCCACAATTCCAAGGACAAGGAAGAAGACCATGACCAGATTCCAGCCAGATCCGGCCATTAGGATTAGGTGGAAAGTCATCCAGACCAGTAAGGGATATTCCTGATGGCGAAAGTCGTAGATGCCCAAGGTCAAACCCGCAGTGATTAGGATGACTTGCCCCAAGGAAAGTAATTCCCAAGACCAAGCTAGAAAGAGGAGTCCTAAGCCCAATTCAAAAAGGGCATACCAGACAGGATATGTAGCCTTGCAGTAGCGACAGCGAAAGCGATTGAAGACCTGTGAGAGAATCGGAATCAAATCTAGCGGTCGCAAGCGAGTCTGACAGGAATCGCAGTGACTAGCTGGTCGGATAATGGATTGCTCAGGAAAACGGTCAATGACCAAACCCAAGAAAGAAGCGAGAATGCTCCCGACAAGAAAAAAATAAAGATCAATCATACTTATCTATTCGTAAAAAATAGAAGAAGTAGTATAATAAAGAAACATTGATAAGATGGTGAGGTCAAGATGACAATTCGTTTTGAAGAAAATGTGAGCACAGAAAATGCTCAGCTCGTATGCCGATGGTCTAACTCCCTTGGCAAATCCTTTCAAGAACAATGGATGGGAACAATGATTCCTTTTCCTTTAACAATTCAAATCTTGCAAGATTTGGAAGGAATCTTTTCAATATTTGATGGACAAGAGTTTGTGGGGCTTATCCAGAAAATCAGGCTAGAAGACAGGAATCTTCATATCGGGAGATTTTTTATCAACCCTCAGAAGCAGGGGCAAGGCTTAGGTAGTCAGGCTTTAAGGAAATTTGTTAGTTTGGCCTTTGAAAATGGAGACATAGATACTATTTCTCTAAATGTCTACGAGGCAAATCAAACAGCTTACAAGCTTTACCAAAAAGAAGGATTTGAAATCGTTCGAATGGTTGAAGTACCTATACGAAAATACATCATGAAAAAGGGCAGATAACAGTCACGGGGGATTAGAGTCCCAAGGATTTTCAAGGATAAGGAAGTTATCTTTCAAAGTTAGAAACAAGACTTCTATGATTTCTAAGATAGAGGAGATAAACATGTCGAGATGTAGAAAAATACGAATCTTGCTCGCTTCTGTAATTGCCTTAGCTACTGGCTTGAATCTTTATTTTCAGTATCAAAACCATCAAGAACATATGCAATTAAAAACCTCCTTTGAAGAGAGGGACAATATAGCAGTCTTACAATATTTAATGGATTCAGGAAAATATGCGTCCGACATGCGAAAAGCTGGCTATGTTGTTCCTCCCGATGGTGCTATCCGCTTGGATGGAGGGATTGACTCCATAGGGATAAAAGGAGACATCGATTTGGATATCTCAAATCCGGGACGGAATGGGGTAACTGCTTATTTTAGAATAGAGATAGATGGTAAAATAACTAGTGTACTATATGAATTGGATAAGAACTTTGATTTAGTTTCTAGCAGCTACTTTCAAGTTAATGAAAACAATATAAAAGAAAGTGTGAACACCTCTCCAGCCGAAGAAGAACGCCTGTTAAAGATTGTTCGAAAAGAGTTGAAAGCCTTTCTAGATAAGATGTATCAGACTTTGTATGGTTGAGCTTACTAGTAAGAAATGAACACGAGACTTTGTTGGGGATGTGAACGAGGATAAAAAAGGGGACAAAATGTTTACAGAATTGCTCTTTATTGTCTCTTTTGTCTTACTTTTACGTTTGTTTAAAAGTAGGCGCTCACGAATGATTATAGGAGTCTTGTATAGTTTGCTACTAGTTTGGTTTGTCTTTTCAGTTTTGAGCTATGGCAAATACACTCTTCAACCAGGTCAATCCGTCAACTTAAGAGTAAATCCCAGAACACAAGATTTGGAATACTATTCAATCTTCATCTTGAAGAAAAACGATTCAAGCAGAATTAAATTAACTGGCTCTGGTGTTTGGAGTGAAAGAAACAGCGATGTTTACTATGAAGTAGAGGAACAAAAAATTATAAAAAGCCATGGTTTGGACGAGGAGGACGAAAAACTTCCAAACAAGCAACCAGATATTTATTTAGAAAAAGATGGAGTTGTTGTAAGTTATCAAGGTGAAAAAGTGTTTGATGCCACCAATAACAAGCCCTACACGATAACCATTACCAACGTAGACAATCAACCAGCCCAATTTGAGGCTCAGGTGGTGGATAAATAAGCCAGTCTAGTGGTGTGCAAGCTTTTAAATTTTCTTTCTTTAAAAAGGGAGATATTATTTTAAACAAGCAAAAAGCCTTGATTCCAAGGCTCTTCCTGTTGACAATTCCTTTTAACGAAAATTGGGAAACGTGTTTAGAATCCGATCTACAAAAAAAGAGGACATTTGCGGTCCTCTTTTTGACTACTATATATAAAAAGGTCAATTAATGTTTAGTCTTATTTTTCGTCTTTGTGAAGCATGTTTTTAACACCTTCAATAGCGCCTTCGACAGCATCTTTAGCATCTTCAGCAACTTCTTTTACTTTAGAAACAACTTTTTCAGCTGTTCCTTCTTTTTCCATTTTTTCATCGCCGATCATTTTGCCGACACCTTCTTTAATGGAACCTTTTGCTTGATTTAATTTTTCTTCTGTTGACATGATTCTGCCTCCTTTAAATTGATTGATTTAGACCAGATGAATTAGTGTACGCGAGCATTTTCCTTTGCTTCGCCCTTAACGGCTTCAACACCTTCGCCTACTTTTTCTTGAACAGCAGCAACACCTGAACCGATACCAGATTTCACTTTTTCAAATTGTTCTGAAGCAAATTCTCCTGTTGAAGAAGCCACGTCAGTTACTCGGTCTTGAAGGCTAACTGAATCTGCTTCATGCTGTTCCTTCGTTTTGATATCAACAACATTCACATTGACTTCAACAACTTCTAGATCAGTCATTTTTGTAACTTGTGATACCACAACATCTTTGATTTCTTTGTACAAAGCTGGAACATTCTTTTGGTATTCAACAACAATGTTCAAGTCAACTGCAACTTGTTCTTTCCCAACTTCAACATTGACACCATGAGTGACATTATCTGTATTGATAATTTTTTCTGTTAGATTAGAGAAGAATCCTCCATCCACATCCAAAAGTCCAGGTACTTTTTCAAGTGAAAGACCAATGATTTTTTGGATGACTTTGTCTTCATAAGTGAGTTCCCCTTTAACATCTTGAGAAACAACAGCAACATCTTTTTTTTTCTACATTTTTATCTACGTTTGACATACGAGACTCCTTTATTTATTTAAATATTTTTCCTTAACATAGTATCCAGCAAATGCTCCTAAGGCTCCACAAATTAGTACAAATAGTGTTTTGAAAAAGCCAAAGGATAAGATAAAGCAAGCGAGAATGACACCTACTAAACCTGCAATAATTGGATACTGATATTTTTTAAACCATTCCATTTTTACTTCCTTACTTTACACGACTAACAGTCTTTTTGGTCGTTTTTCGAGGTTCAACTTCTTTAACTTTAACTTCAAGTTTTACCTCACGTTCAATACCAAAGAACTGCTTTAATCCATGAGTTATTTCATTCTGAATGACTAGACATCGATTTGAGATGTTGTCTGAAGGAAGAATTTTTCCTTCTACAGTAACGAAACATTTATTTTTGCGGCTATTTACATGGACCGTTGGTTCTTTCATCAACTGATGATCAATAACCAAACATCGAACAAAGCCTTCGATAGCTGAATTTTTTAGTTTTAATGTATCTTCTTGAGTTTCTAATTGAATCTCTAGATATTGTTTAGGATAAAAGAGTATCACTAACATTGAAATTAAAACTAAAACAGATAGGACAAGTGTCCCCCAAAAGACATATCTAGCAATCAGGAATTCAGCGTAGAGTTCTCTCCAACTGAATAAGTGGATATCTAAATCACTGACCTGATGATAATCTATGAGAATAGGAAGGAAAATAGTCAAGATTAAGATACAGAAAATAAGTAACAATATTTTCTTTGATTTTGACATATTAAATCCTTTCAAATGAAAAGCTTTAAACCATAATTTTACCCGTCTACAGTATTCAAAATTATGGCTTATCACTTTTAATTTCTTATTAGGTAATGCTTATTTTTTACCAAATAGAAATGAAACGACTGCAACAACAATCACTGCACCTACGATTGACGGAATAATAGCCATTCCAGCCAATGAAGGTCCCCAGCTTCCGAGAAGAGATTGTCCTACAGATGAACCGATAAGACCTGCAAAGATATTTGCAATTATTCCCATTGAACCACCTTTTTTAGTGATTGCACCAGCGGCGAGACCAATAAGACCTCCTACAATAATGGACCACAACATAGTGTATCCTCCTTTTCTATTTCTAAATCAAAGAATCAATTTCAGAAAATCAATTTCAGAAAATCAATTTCTTTGATTAAATTAATTATATAATATTTAAATATGGAAGGGTAATAATTTGTCTTAAATTACGTATTATAAAAATACACCACAGGTACAAATAAATAAGAAAATCTTGTTGCTACTGGGTTTCTAAGGGATTAGACTAGTCTTTTGATGACAAGCAAAAGTCGTTGTAAGAGGATAAATGCACTCCATGTGGTATAATTGCATGAAGATTGAAAGACAATCCTTTAGTTTATTATAAAGAGAGAAAAGCTATTCATGAGAGATTTATTATCGAAAAAAAGTCACAGACAATTAGAATTATTAGAATTACTATTTGAAAACAAGCGCTGGTTTCATATTTCAGAACTAGCAGAATTATTGCACTGTGCAGAACGTTCTGTAAAAGATGACTTGTCCCATGTTAGATCTTCTTTTCCTGACTTGCTATTTCATTCCTCAACAAATGGTATCCGTATCATAAATACTGACGATAGTGATATTGAAATGGTCTATCATCATTTTTTTAAGCATTCAACTCACTTTTCAATATTAGAATTTCTCTTCTTCAATGAAGGATGTGATAAAGAGAATATTTGCAAAGAGTTTTATATCAGTTCTTCCTCTCTTTACCGTATCATCAGTCATATTAATAAAATTATTAAGAAGCAATATCGTTTTGAAATTAGCCTCAATCCAGTTCGAATCACTGGAAATGAAATCGATATCCGTTACTTTTTTGCCCAGTATTTTTCAGAGAAATATTATTTCCTTGAATGGCCCTTTGAAGATTTTTCTGTAGAACCTTTGTGTAAGCTGTTGGCACGGGTCTATAAAGAAACTGCATTTCCAGTCAATTTCGCCACTCAACGAATGTTAAAGTTACTCCTCGTAACAAATTTATACCGAATAAAGTTTGGTCATTTCTTGGAAGTTGAGAAAAATTCTTTTAACAATCATTTGTTGGAATCTTTCATGGAGGCAGAAGAAATCGAAGAGATTGTAGCGAGCTTTGATTCTGAATATCATATCTCTCTGAATAAAGAAGTGATAGGTCAACTGTTTGTATCCTATTTTCAAAAAATGTTTTTCATAGATGAAGAAGTATTTCTCAACCATGCAAAAACAGACAGCTATGTAAAAAAATCGTATCAGTTATTGGGCGACCTAGTAGATCAGGTATCAAGAGACTATAATCTCCAAGTAGACAATAAGGACAATCTGATTTGGCATCTGCATAATACAGCACATCTGCATCGTCAGGAATTATCGACAGAGTTTATCTTATTTGATCAAAAAGGTAATACAATCAAAAACTTTCAAAATATTTTCCCTCGCTTTGTTTCAGAGGTGAAGGAAGGGATGGAACATTATCTAGAGACTTTGGATATGGATCGTAATTCAATGAAGGTCAATCATTTGTCTTATACTTTTATCACTCATAGCAAACACTTGGTGCTAAATCTTTTACAAAATCAACCTAAATTAAAGGTTTTGGTCATGAGTAATTTTGATCAGTATCATGCAAAATCAGTAGCTGAGACACTTTCTTACTATTGCAGTAACAATTTTGAACTGGAGGTTTGGGGTGAGTTAGAGTTGTCCCTTGATGCTCTAAAAGAATCACCTTATGACATCATTATTTCTAATTTTATTATTCCGCCGATTGAAAATAAGAGACTGATCTATTCCAATAATGTCAATACAGTCGCTCTTATCTCTTTGCTTAACGCAATGATGTTTATTCGATTGGACGAGTAACTAAGAATAAAAAAACGCTATCTAGCGTTTTTTCTTATAAGAAAAGAATTTCATCTATATTAGACTCAGAATAACCTAAGAAACTAAGCAAAAAAGCCTTGGTTATCAAGACTTTTCCTGTTGTATTTAGATGCCCCCTGCAAGCATTTTTAAGAAATCTTCATCTTGAAACTAACCAAAAATGTTGAAATATAAACGATTTTTGGAAGATACTTGGAATAATTTTGAATGTGATTATTTCAAAACGTGGCAAAAGTGGGGCAAATTATTTAGGATATAGAAAATAGATAAGTTTTGATATCATCTTTTTCTTGATAGTCGAGTCATAATAAAGTTAAGATATTGTGGACTTATTTTGAAACAACTCAATTTTATCATTGCAGTAAGTGATTAAATTTTTTGCTTTTTCAAAATGATATCCTTTTTCGGATACAAACTTTACTTTCTTCTCATCAAAATAATAGCCTGTCAAACCAGTGACTTCTTCTGATAAGGTGAGGTAGTAGCCTGTTTTAATTCCCTCGTCTAAATTCTTAGAGAGTGACTTCATCAAGCGGCCAAAGAGAGACTTTTTCGTTTTTTCATCACTGGAATCGTTCCCCAAATTGGTTGAAATCAAACCTGGATGGTAAGAATTGATGGTGATGTTTGAACCTCTTAAGAAGAACTCTCTGGCTAGATAGCGTGTCATCCAAATAGTGTAAAGTTTAGAATTATTATAGGCCAATCCGAGATTATAATTGTTCTCAAATCCAAAGTCTAAATCCTTGACCTTGGCAAAATGATGCATATAGGAGGAGGTATTAATGATACGACCGTCAGGCGCTTTTTCTAACAAGGGGCTTAGCTCAATTGTTAACATATAGGGAATGAGAACGGATAACATAAAAGTCAATTCGACATTTTCAGTACTCACTTTTCGTTCTTTTCCTCCATAAAGTCCTGCATTATTAAACAAGACATCGATACTTTGAAAGTCTCGCTTGATTTCTTCCACAAATCGATAAACATCGTCTAATTTTGAAAAATCCGCAAGGTAGCTAGAAACTCTGCCTCTCAAGGAAACTGCTCGAACCTCTTGAAGAGCCAGCTCAAGTTTTTGAGGGTTTCGACCATGAAGAATGACATGATGACCTTGGCTGGCCAGTTTCTTTGCCAAATGTTTACCGATACCGTCAGTAGCACCTGTTATTAGAATGGTTTTGACCATATTAGTCCTCCAAGAAAGCAATGAGTTCTTTTGAAAACTCCTCTGCATATTGGAAGATCGAACCGTGCCCTGCATTTGGATAGATAATCAGCTTACTATTTTCGATTTTCTCATGCATGTCATAGGAATTTTCCGTTGGAACCTGCATATCCTTGTCCCCGTTAACGATTAAGGTTGGTTGAGTGATAAATGTTAGGTCGTCTTGAGGATCTTTCCCCCAACGTTTAATAGCTTTGAGTTGAGTTAGGAAACCTGATACGTTCATGTCTTTATCCGCAAATTCCTTTGTTCTCATACCCATTCGTCCTAGGACTTTCAAAGCTTCGATTTTCCCTTGTTCATCATGATTATAGAAGATATAGCGTTTAGGATCGATGCGCTCGAGTCCCGCTTTAAACATATAGTTAAAGGTTTTCCCTGTTACCTTATCGACCTCTTTTCCACCTCGAGGACCTGTTCCAGCCAAGATTAAACGATTGACTAGAGTAGGATTTATTCGGATGATTTCTTGGGCAATCATTCCTCCCATAGAAAGGCCGAGGAGATTGATTTTATCGTAACCAAGCGCTTTTACAAAGTCAATTGTCTGCTCAGCCATTCCAGGAATGGTTGGCGCCACTTGGCCTTGACTGGCTCCAACACCAGGAAGATTGACTACAATGACATGGTGTTTTTCAGCAATCAAGTTTAATAGTCTTGGATCCCAGTTATCGAGAGTTGCTGCCAAATGGACCAGCATCAGAAGAGGTAGTTTTGATTTGCTTTTGCTGAGTTCGCGATAGGCGATTTGGTTTTCTTGGACAGTGATGTATTGATTTTTAGTTGTAAGATATGACATTGTGTTTTCCATTTTTATTTCTTAAAGCTGAGGACTGTTTTTCCACGCGAGCGACCATTAGCGACTTTGTCTAATGCACTATTTACTTCTTCAAATGGATAAACTGTATCGATAGAGGGTTTGATTTTTAATTTACTAAAGAGGTCAGCTACTTCTTGTAATTGAGCGCCGTTGCTTTCTACAAAGATAAAATGGTATTGGACACCGTATTTTTTCGCCATCTTATCAAATTTGCGACCGGCTAAGCTAAGAATAATCTGTTTCCATTTTGGTAGATTCATGCGTTTGGCAAAAGCACCGTTTGGCATGGCACGAAGGGACACAAGGTGACCACCTTTTTTCATAATAGACATTTGTTTTTCAGTTTCAGCCCCACCAAGAGTATCGAGAACATAATCAACCTGGCTAACAGTTTTTGTATAATCCTCTGTTTTGTAATCGATAAATCGGTCTGCTCCTAGCTTTAAAACTCGCTCAGCACTATCTCCAGCACCATTAGTGATGACTTTCAAACATTTGGCCTTGGCGATCGGAATGGCCATCCCACCAACTCCTCCAGTACCACCAGAGATAAAGATCGTTTTCCCAGCTTGAGCGCCCATGAGTTCCAAGGCTTGCATAATGGTTAAGGCAGTAAGAGGAACAGCAGCGGCTTCCTCGTCTGAGAGATAGTCTGGAACCTTGGCTAAAGCTTGGCTATCAACAGCTAGGTATTCTGCAAAGGCACCAATATGGTCAAGCGGTAAACGACCAAAGACACGGTCTCCTACCTGAAATTTGTCAACTTGCTTGCCAATTCTTTCAACGATTCCAACGAATTCATTACCTGCAGTTTGAGGAAGTTTGTAAGGGACAATCATCTTGACCTCGCCACGAGAGATCATGTTATCTAGCGGATTAACACCAGCTGCAGATACTTTAACCAAAACTTCTTTGTCTGTCATACTTGGTTTAGCGATTTCTATGATGTTCAGTGTGATATTGTTTTTATTATAAGTAGTGTGTTGAGCGACTTTCATGTGATTTCTCTTTTCTTTTTTAATATAATTCAATAGACTTGTATTTGATACAAGTTCATGTTGTCTCCAGTAAAAACTGACTTGCTATCAAATCAGTTTCGGACTTGTTTGGCTTGTTTATATAGATTGTCAATGACATCTTCTAAAGTTTGATTTGCTAATTCCTTCTCTAATTGAGATTCGGCACTAGCGAAAAGCGGTGAAACTGCTCCTTGGATATGTTTTCCAACAGGGCAATCAGGATTGCTATTTTGATGAACAGGGAATAAACTAATGTGATTGATTTCTTGAGTAGCATAGTAGATCTCTAGTAAAGTCATTTTCTTTGGAGACTTACTGAGTTGATAACCTGTTTTTCCTTGCTGGGAATGAATCAAATCTGCATTTTTCAATAAGGCAATCACCTTTCGAATGTAACTAGCGTTGGTCCCGACGCTCTCAGCCAGTGCTTGTGAACTTAAGGTATCCTTGCTTTCACTAATCATGGTTAGGATGTGCAAGGCTACTGAAAATTTCGTATCCATATAAACTCCTTTAGATAACTTGTATCTGATACAAGAACAAGTATAGCACAAATAAAAAGAAAAGCAAGACTTTTGTTTTAAAATTAAA